>JAIXOW010000005.1 GCA_027486615.1 Oxalobacteraceae bacterium
CATTTTCCATCATTTCAGTCAATTTTAAGCAAACAAATCAAATTTTCACACCATTTTTATACTTTTGACCCAAAATTTAGCTAAAATGTGCCACATTTTCCATCATTTCAGTCAATTTTAAGCAAACAAATCCAATTTTCACACCATTTTTATACTTTTTACCCAAAATTTTGTGTCTTTTCAGTCAATTTTAAGCAAATTTTTATACTTTTTACCCAAAATTTAGAAAAATGTGCAACATTTTCTGTCTTTTCACTCAATTTTAAGCAAGCAATTTCATTTTTCATACCATTTTTATTCATTTTAAGCAAAATTGGACCAACAATTCCATCTTTCACAGAAGTTTTACACTTTTTTGGAATCATTATCTGACTTTTTACTGAACTTGAAAGAAAAATTGTAATTTCTCGCACCATTTTAGACTTTTACGCAAAATTGCGCTAACAATTCCATTTTTTATACCCATTTTACACTATTTCTAACTAATTTTCTGACTTTTTATTCAATTTGAAGCAAACAATTCCATTTTTCACATTCGTTTTACACGTTTTCCCACACATTTTTGAACTTTTTACTCAATTTGACTGAAATAGTGTGCAATTTTGTCACTTTTTTGTACATTTTTCAAAAATTACCTCTTTTCCGTAGATCTTAACGTAGAGTGCGCAATTTTCTCTCAGATCATACCACCGATAAAAGTCTTTTCTTTTCACAAGATTGCAATAAGCCTGCACAATCTCGTTGTGCGTGAAGATGTCGCCGGGGTCGTAATCAAAGGGCTCGGCAGTATCGTCGAAAACGGTTCCGGCAAACCCGGAGAGGAAAGCGACGACAAAGCAAAAAGCGGCCTTCATGTTGCAGGTAATCAAACTGTTTTATCTAAAAATTGAAATGACCAAAATATTTTATTTCCTTCTTCGACAACTGTTTTTTTCAAATAATTAATTTATATATTTTTCAGGTCTCACCTCACACAACCCGAGGGGTCCAGAAGTGCGTCGACGCCGGCCCTGACGAGTAAAGTAACCCAAACGAAATTAGGAAAAGACGAAAGTGAGAAATAAAATTTTTAAAAAGTTCCGCAGAATAGTTTATTGATATCTTTGATAAAAAACAAATGCTTAGACATCTTTGTTTTTGACACAGATTTAAAATTTGGCGCAAATCACGCAACCTCGAATACGTCACGAAACCTCGCATAAATTTGAACCGTTTCAAACAATAGTTTCAATTTAGCTTCTCTATTATTTTAATGACTTTGACGATTCTTTCCCGATACTGAACATTATCCAACGTATTTTCGATGCACTTTATTTTCAGCAGGCCTTCTCCTTCTATTCCGTTGAGAACGTAGCCTTCCACCTCTTTACCGACAATGTCGGCAACCAATTTCTCGTCGTCGAGGATGTCGCACAATCTTCCACTCACGATGACGGGGAGGTGAGCAATGTCAAACTCTGTCAGCAGCTGAGACAAGTGAATGCTCATTGGAACGAGAAAACAATTTTCTTTCCCTTCTTTATTTAAAGTGCCATTCTTGAAAATGGGTGGAAGTGAAACGTTTTCTGGCAGGACCAGTCCAATGCCGAAGCAGTAAAAGTCTCCAGGGTTCCTGTTTTTCTTTCTGTAGTTGTAGAGATCTTGTGCGCTGCTCCCGGTTCCTCTGAGAATCAACTCTCCGTAAAGCAAGAGCTCAAACTCCACATTGTCCAAGTGAACAAGTTTGAGCTTGGCTTTGAAATTGTCCATCTGATAAAAGAGTCTCTCAATGTCAGTCTTTTTTATCTCGACTCCTTGAAATTTGCAAGTCTCCATACCTCTCATACCGATAATGTTGTTTCGAGAAGCTATCCAACCTTGTGTGGACAGGCAGATGTTGGAGCCGTCAATTTTTTCAGTAACGTACCATATTTTGTCGTTTTTGAGATGCCTCAGTGCTTGGTCCAGAGCACCCTGAGTGTGAAACCCATTGATCTTGGGCCAAAGATAAGGGTTCTTTGCTCCAACTGCTCTTGCCATCTCGACTGCGACAAGAGTACTGACTATAGTGAAACACGCTCTCGAATTTATATTAGCTCAAAATCAACTGTCGCAGTAGAAAATTCCAGAACTCAAACCTTTTTAACGTTTTTCAGAATGTGGCACAACGTTATTTTTAAAGCTTCCTTCGAGAGGGTGCAAAAAGATGGCGAGGGCCCCTTCCCCACCTATCACATGGACCGAGGAATGACTTTCATGCCTCCGGCAGAAGGGGTGCAGCACATTAACGAGAATGTCACGCTTTTGATGGAGAGAGAAATGACTTGCGCGGAAACTTTAAATCTTTTGCACGAAATTTCAAAATTTGTTCAAGAAGATCCAGGACCTTGGAAGAACAAGCCAAAGTCGTTACTTTACACAGCCAGTTTTGCCTTTGCCCAAAACGTGCAGGCCGGAGAGACCAAAGAGCTGCCCCAAGTGTTGGTGGAGGAGACGGCCTGTCACCTGCCGGCCCACGAGCTGGCCGAGTTTATTAAACTCAACAAGTACATTCACGGATTGAAAGACTTTTTTAGTGACGACGGACTGCAAAAGCTATTGTTTCACTTTTTCAAAACCTACGAACGGCCCGATCTAAGTCCCGACACAAAGAGAGAACTAAAGAGAGTTAAAAAATGTTTAAAGTGGGGCATATTTGACACAACTCGACAGGCCAAGAGGAAAAACGTTAAATTGAATTGGGTGCTCACTTCGCTCGGACTGTTTAAGCAACTCGATCAATATGACGCTCGTTACGATTACGAATACAGATTCCACGCTCTGAAATTTCGGGTCGAAAAGCAGCACATCCGATTGCCGATACCGGAAGTTAACTTTGCAATGTCTCGCTATCTTCAGAGAATCGATCCGGACTTGCGCGACGTGGCCGAACTCGACGACATTCACGTAAGATACGACGAGCGATATGTGCCCCCGACAGATCTGGCACCCCAATTTTTTTCTTACCTGTGTGGCATGGAAGAATCCATGTGGAGGGGCTCCTACCCAGAAGTCCTTGCCTACGGAGCGCACATTCTTTCTGAAGAGAAATGGAGCAATTCTACGGAATTGGAACAATATTTTATGCACGTTTGGGGGAACATGGCAGTTGCCCTGGCAAAATTAAATGTACCAGAATATTTTTCTCTCTCTTGCTTGTTCAAACTTGCGCCCAAATGCTTTGCATTTGAACTCGAAGAAAAGCACTACAAACAGATGGTACTGTCTGCCTACGGACAATACGAGCAAGAAGAAAAGATTTGTCTAGAATTGATTAAAGTTGTGCCCACCTATTCTTACCTGTTTCGTAAAATTATCGTCTGTCACATGTCGACTGTTGAAAAACGCGTTGAAGACATGCTCATGGATCTCTATGACGGCTTGGGTCAACTTGAGAGTCAGAATGATGCCGGTCAGGAAACGGATATGCTCAGGCTCCAAAAGTCAATCGTCGCAATTTGCAATAAACACTCCAGGCTGATGCACGTCGTCAGTTCTCTCACAAAATGTCAAACTTGGATTGACGATTACGAGATTCAAATTAGCTACATGAAGTTTTACAAACAAATTATGCTTTGCTTCGAAAATTGCACAGAAGGCCACGAAGATTTTTGTTCAATAATGTCACACATTACCACGCACTTGGAAAACACTTGGAATTTCAAAATTGAAGTGGACTCGTTTCAAGAGTACCAAGAGGAGATGCAAAAATACAAGAGGGAACTTCAAAAGCAAACGAGACAGACTTATCCAAAAGGTTGGGCCGACGCTTGCTACGTTCACTTGCTATTTTCAAAGGCCTTGCGCGATTTTCAGCCGGCCTCCTTCTTGAGGTGGCTCTATGACGAAGCCCTAGAAATTTACACAAAACTGGAGCACCCCAGAGCAGAGCGCCTGAAGAGACAGTATAAAAGGGCGCCACTGGCATTTTATCCCCGCCAGTTTCAGAGCAAGTGCTACTCAGAGTGCAGCTTTGGTTGGCTGCTGCAAAACACACCTCGCATCAAGGGCCTCATAAGAACAGGCATAGCCTCGTTAAAAAGGTTTGACATTCTGGACAGTGAAATTTATTGGAACCCGCTAAATTAATTTTTACACATTTTTTTGCAGTAAAAATGGAAGTACGCCAATCTCTTACTCTCTCTCCAACGGAAAAATCTCTCATCAGACATTCGCTCTTGCCCACCATGAACGAAAAGGGATTGGAGGCTACCATCTTCATCGAAAAACCAAACGAGTCAAAATATGCATTTGTCGAATCAAATTCGGTCTACGTCACTACCTGCGACGAAAATAAAGCCTTTGATGAGTTTATTTACTCTTCCGAAACAGCAGTGATCTTGACCATTCCCATGTACATTTCAATCTTGACATTTTTTAAAAATGTTTGGCCGGACATACAAAAAAATTGCGAATCAAATTTTGCAAAAATTCGATCAGAACTTGTTCCCTTTCAAGTCACACCTTACATTCACTTTACTCTTTCGGCAGTTTGCAATTACGAAGCCAACATTGAAGACGTTTCTCTTCTTTTCGAAAAAAGAACCGAAGACAAAGAACTGCCAAATTTATTTCGGCTTCATCGCAACGGCAGGTCTATTTGGCTAAACGCAGAAAACATGCGCTCACTTGCCGAAGTCAGCCTGCAACATCTCGTCAACACGCTCTATAAAGCCGGATACGTGGACAGCGACAGTCAGTCTGATCATGCCTGAGGAGCAGGCAAGACCTGAAGATTACATTCCCTTCATTCCCAACAGTGTAAATATTTTGACGGCCCCAACAAACAGCGGCAAAACTACATTTCTGATTGACACTCTTCGACACCTCAACTTGTACTACACCGGACCAGTGGAAGGAGTCATCGTGGTATTGTGCAATTCTTGTGTGGACGGAGAAATTTACAAACAATTAGAAAGTGAACATTTTAATGTTGAAATTGAATATTGTGAAACTTTTGAACCAAATATTTTGAAAGAAAATTATGTACTAATTTTTGAAGACGTGTCTAATTTAGATCCCATTATTCTCGAATGCTGTAACGTGAAAGCCCACCATTTAAATTTGGCTTCAATATTTGTTGTTGTTCAATGTGTCCTCGACAATAGCGTCAAACCTTTGCTTTCTTTGGCCCAAAATATAATTTTTTCTTATACCGGCGTAAACGGTGTTAGATTGAGCAAGCACATTAATAAATTTTACACTGCCGGACAAGATTTGAAAGATTACTTAACTCGCATTACTTTGAATTCCTCAAAATTAAATTCTCTTTTGTTGCTTCAGCTTAATCAAATTGCTCGCCAAGACCAGCCCAATTTTTTTGCCATCGCTGGCATTCAAAATATGCACAAGAAAAATCCGGCCCAACCCACCATTGTTTTTCCCCAATTGTCAAAAATGTCTCACTACGAAAATGCCTATGACGACAACGAAACTGAACTCGATCTCGATCCTTCTAATCTGCCTCAAGACGCCTACGTTTTGGTACCTGTAAGAAATGTCAAGAAAAAGTCGCAAAGAGCAAAGGAAGAAACAAGCCAGGAAAAAAGGTGGAACGATATGAACGAGACTCTAAAACAAGAAATTCAACTCAACATGAAGCTGAAGAAGCAACAGCCGGCACTCCAAATTGTTTCAAAAATGCTTCGCTACTCTGCATTTTCATTTTCTCCGGACGGATCCGTTGTCCAGCTGACAGGAAAGAAGGAAACCGCGGTTCCCCTTTTGGACTTTCTTCAAGTGGCTGCTCGCCCGGCCGTTCCCAACGAGAAACCGAATCCGCTATTTGTCTTGTTTGTGCGGACCTTGATCAAGAGAGGAGCCCCGACCTCGATGATTCTGAATAAATCTTTGTTGACAAATGACCAAATTGATTTTAAAAAAATGTCCAAGAAAAAAACCAATAAAACCATGAACGAATAAATGAAATGTTTTGACACTATTTAATCTTTTATTTTATTTTTAGATGGAGTTGGAAACGATGTCTCAAGAAGACAAATTGGAAATGTTAAAAGATAGTCTTTTGTCAAAGAAAGAGAAAAAGGAAGAAAAGTTTGTAGACGAATTTATGACTTCTTTTGAAAAAAATGATTTTCAACCAGCCGCCTCTGCCGACCTCAACCAACAAGAGAAACTTCAGCAAGCCCAGCTCAAGTTGGCCGACAGGTCCATCATTTTGGCCCACCGATTTTCGCCTTTTTTAAAACAGTACGTGGCAAACAAGGAACAGAAACTTCTCAACGAAAAATTTGCAGTCATTAAGTCAAAGAAAACCTCAATTGAACAAATGGCCGAAAGTTATCGTGTCTGTTTCAACACTTGGATCAACGCCAAAGACGATGTCCACTTTAAAGCTAGCGATCGGGTCGGAAATATAGACATTCTTCATGCCTTCACTTTGACATTTTTTTCCTTTCTCACCAACCGACGTCAGCCAGGAGACAACATGTTGCAACTCGTCATTTCCGGATTAAATTCGTGCGGCAAAACGATGATTTTTGAAAATCCACTTTTGGAAGTTGTCCACATGGTGACGACGGAAAAGGGCGTCTCTCGCTTTAATTTCGAGTCCAAATCTACAATGCTTTTGCACGACGTTAATTTAACCAATCTCGTAAAATCAGCAGACTGCGATCGACTCAAGGCCATTGCCAGGGGGGAGCCCGTGCCAACCAAGACTCGCGGAAGCGTTCAAACTGTTCCCTCTGTCTTTGCAATCATCACTTCCAATCAGCACCTCTTTACTCACACTTTTCCTACCGTGGAAAAATCAAAAAAAACATTCCACAAAGTTTACAAGAGCGATTTGAAGCCTTCAAAAAATGTCCACCCTGGCGACATTGCAGCTCTCCAAGCCAGGTTCCTGGAGGCCTATGTAAGGTCTCGGCCCGAAATTGAGGAAAGGTTTATTCCCCAGAGTGAAAACTTTACCAGAATCCACGCCATCGTGGGACTATTTTCACAAGTGATGGACATACTGTGTCTCTACGAAAAAAATGATTTCAAAAGTCAATATTACTACTTGTACCCAATTGGAGGTTTGTGCAAGAACTTGCACTTGATGCCGAAAGAGTCTATCGATGAGCTGAGAAAATGTCTCTTTGAACTCATGACTCGCTACGAACTTGACGAGGAACAAATTGACCATTGTTGCAAAGATATGACAATTGTGTTGAAAACTGAATGAACATTTTCCCCTTTCTTTTTTATATTTATTTATTTATATTTATTTTATATTATATTCATTAATTATGGTTATTAATTAAAAACCAATTGACATTTTTAAAATATTTTTAAAATTGCATTTGTCTAACTTCTTTAATTAAATTGACACAGAAATTATAACCAAAATAACATTGTATTTTTTGTAAATAAACCTGGTTTCGTCTTGTAAATAAAAGTCAAAAATCAATTTAATAATTTTTATTTTTCATTTCAGTTTTGGCATTCCATTACACAGTGTTTGGTGAATTGTCTTTCTCTTGGACGCACTTGTCGTAATAATCCTTGAGCTTTCGACCGTCTGCGTTGTTAAAGTTGACGCAACCCCTGCAAGGCTTCCTTTCATTTCCAAAGTACCTGAAGAGCTTCAGCCACGTGTAGCACTGGTTGTTGAAGACGTTGAGTTCAAGAGCGACCTCGTAATCTCCTTCGCGGTAAACTTTGCACGATTCCATCACGTGATTCGGAACTTCAGAACCTCTTTCAATTTCTTTTTCAGTTTGCACACTTCTATCCTTCAGGTGAATAACGTGTTTGCAAAGTTCCGGAATGTACTTTGGCTTCAGAGTGATGGGCTTTGTTCCGGGCTTACTTCCAAAGAAATAAAAGTCCTTGTCATAAATGACCTTGTCCAGACCTCTGAGCGAAAGCAAAAATTCAGGCTTGTCATAGCTCATGTTGACTGCTGAGATGTTTAATGTCAAGTGACGTACAGGCTTCAACTTTTTCTTCTTTAAATAGGTTTCGAGATGCACCGCAACGTACCTAGGACCGAAGAAAAGGTTGACGGTTTGCTAATGCCCATGGACGAACGCAACAGTTATCTGGCCGTCTACAACGTCAACCTGCCAGTTCGAATGTTTGACACGGTAGGCAGCTCGACTGCCGCTCTGGAGAGGACAAAAAATTTATTGGCGGTTGATTTTGCTAATGCTAATGCAATGTTTCAATTTACCGCCAGTTACCTACTTTATAACGAAGCTACAGCACAATATCGTACGTGGACGGGCTCCTTTTACCCCCGGGGCAACGCGCCAGCGTACCTGAGCGCCTTCCGGCGTTTTGACCCAGCCTCGTTTGTGGCGTTTGGATTGGCTTCTGTCGACAACGTCGAACAAAGTTTGACCAGCTGGACCAGAGAGGACACGAACTGGGCTTTCAGCGATCTCATCTCAATCATTGTGAACGTGCAAAGTGTTGTGCCAGCAACGCATCCGATTGTTTCCAAATTTCCCAACAGCACTCATGGAAGAAAACGCCAAATCGTCTTTGCTCTTCCTTGAAGCCCTCGCATTGTTGCCTCACGGACAAGAAATTTTACGGCACATTAAAAATGAACAAGATAATTTTGAGTGTAAATCTTTTTTGGAAATAATTACAAAAAATCCTCTGCTTTTTGTGAAAATACAAACCATTCGACCATTTCGTTTTCTCGTCATTCGGTATGACAAAAGTAAACATTGCAAGTTGCTTTACGACGGGAGACATTTGAAACATTTGTCAGAGGCCATGCCTTTGGTGATTTGGCGGTTCGATTCGAACGGTCAGTTGATGGAAAAGAATTGCGACTCGAGCAACCTAAAATCTTTGGACCGCCTGTATTACAAAAGACTTCCTACTCCGCAACCGTTGTGGCAGTTGCTGCAACTGACAGAGAACGTTCCGGATCCCAACGGCTTTGAAGAAACGTTGGACTTTTTAACGGCTCGCGGTTTGGAAAAAGACGTTAAAATCGACTTTATTTTGGCTCCAGGTATTGGTCATAAAATCTACAACTGGCACAACCCTGTTGCGCCAAAAAAGACCGTTGCCGTTTTTACCAACAGACATTTTTTATTGTCTTTTGGAATGCCAGTTACGATGCCAAGAAGAGGAAGAAAATTGAAGCCGGAAGTGGAGCATGTTTTTGTTCCCGAAATCTTTTCTAACCGTCAGTTAAATAGAAGCAGTGCAATAAGCGTAAGTTTGTCTGGCCTCAATTTGGCCTTAAATTTGGGTGTAATTTCTGAAAATCACTTTTTACTTTTATCAAAAGAGTTGAGCAAATTTTACGCTTCAATCTGGATGGAATTTGACGATCAATTTAATGTTCGTTATGTATCTCTTTACAGCAACAAACAAATGTTGATTCAAACTGAAATCAAAAATGAAACCTCTTGGAAAATTGTTTTTGAGCAAGTAGAGAAACAAGCAGAAATTTTAAAAAAGAAAAAGGAAACTTTATTGTCACCCTTGGTAAAAAAATTGGAAACGTTGTCACAAAACAATAATTGTCTGTATTCAAGGTGTGCATTGCAACTGAAAGCATTTAACAATAATTTAAAAATTGTATTATTTTCTACCGACGACAATGCTATTCACGGTATAAAAATTCCCCTAGCCAATCATCTCAAAAATAAGTACGGCACAAAATTTAGAGGTTTGACACTCAACGGCGACGCAAAAAATAATTTGGTATTGCTCAAGTACACCGGAATCATCATTTTTAATTTAAACACGTTTTTAAGAGCAGATGTTGTGCCGAGTGACCTAGTTCCGGAACTCTATTTTAAAAGTTGTATCAAAGATTTAAAGAATCAGTCCCCTGCTCTAACGTTGTGTAAAAAGAGAGGAAAAATAATGGGACCTCGTTTACTTGAAAAATGGTCATTTGTTGGTTCCTTCTTTATGGACTATTTTCAATTTGACATTTTTTCTACAAATTCCATTTCTCTTTCGAAATTATCTTACGAAAGTATTTGGACTAAATACACTAAAATGGGAGGCACCTTTCACCACGGTCTTGAAAAACTTAAAATTGCTTATGAAAAGACTTTGAGAGCGCATTCCAATGGAGGATTTTCTTTTTCTGCAAAAGACCACTTGAAAGTGGGCGATCCTCTTTACAAAACACACGGTGAACCAGCCGAGACGTTGATTGAGCTAGATTTAATTTCAAGCTACGGTTACGCCGGCAGTCACATCAGTGTTCCAAAAGGATTTTGCACCGGCTACGTGAAAGAGGGCGACGGGCATCTCGTTTGCACTGAGCCATTTCAACGCCACAAATCTTTTGAATTTATGGCAGTTTATTTTACCTTGTGGTGTTGCACCAAAAACAAAGTTGCCATTAAAACAGTGTACTCTAATTTTCATCAAAATGGTATTTTCAATATAGGTAATTATCCCATTGATCTTGTCATTGTAAAACAAGACGGTTCAATTTTGATGTATCAATTTGACGGAAGTTATGCTCACGGCTGCAAACGGGGATGCCCCCCTCTGCGTTCCTACGTCGGAGGAAAATGTAAAGTAGAGCTCGAAAAAAAAACATCAGAGAGAGACGAGCATGTATTGAATTGGGCCCACAAGGTAAATTTAATTCAAGCCGGTCTTGTTCAATATTTTGTCAAAACCGATTGTCACGATCTCGAGTACAACTTCAACTCACTTTGTAACGCTTTCAACGACATTCCAATTTTAAATGACTTGATTAGCGGAACTTTCAACAGAAAAATTATTACTCTGAACGATGTTTTGTTTTGCTCGGAAGAGCTCACGTACATTATGATTGCTGAAGGCCACATGCCCGATCCTTCTTCACCTAAAGCTCTAATGGTCTTGCAGAAAAAGAACTGGTCCAGAGAAGCCAGGACCCCTCCAGGACAGCCTTTACTATTTACCAGAGACTATGCAGATTGGCTGAGACACTCTTTTAATTTTCAATTCACGAAAATTCACCAAGTATTTTTTTACAAAAAATGTCACATTTTAAATTCCATTTACAAAGATTTGACTCTTTTACGCATGACTCTGAATTTACCTTCTTCGACAAAGGAACTTATTAAAAGGGTGATTAATTATTCAGCAGGATACTTTGGCTTAAATCAAAATGGAAAAACTGTTGCTCGGCACAAGATTGTTGCAAGCATTTCTCGAAGAAGACTAAATATTGCACGTCACAAATACGAGCCACTCGACGATAATTTTTACATGAAAACTATTTACAATCCAGCTTCTCTCAAAACCAAAATGAGCTGTACAGGAATTCCAATCTTTTGCTGCGTCGTTGAGTTTGGCAAATTGAGAATGTCTCAAATATTGTGCTTCTTTCAAACTTGCTTGTCACCCTTCCTCTATCGCCACTTGTACACTAATGTCGACAACGTCGTTATCGCTTTAGCCGCCCCGTCTCTAGAGGCAGCTCTCCTGTCCGACAAAAGAGAAATTTACGAAAAAGCAAAAATTAATTTTTTCCAATCTCAAACTCCCGGCCACTTGAAAGAAGAATTTAACTTGGACGCTTCTCAAAATTGGAAATTTGTGTCGGCAGCAATTATGAATTATGTTGTTATTTCTGACAAAAGCAATGTCCAAAAAATATCCTCCCTGAACAACCTGACAGCTCAAGAATCATACAAAAACTGTGTCTCGCTCCTAAATTCTGAAACAATTGTAGTTGACCAAGTGAGAAGAGTTAATAAGATTGCCAATAAAGATGTTGAAATGATTACCCTCACTTTTAATAAAGAAACCGTGTCATAATTTTGAATTTTATTATGTGCAATTAAATGACATGTTTAACAATTACAATGTAATAAAAATGTGTTTTTAATAAAATGTTATACTTTATAATGTATTTTAAAGAGACAAATAAACAATTTTTTACAATTTTTGGATTTTCAATTTAAAATTTTTTCATGTACGGAAATGAAAAAGAGACTTCTCCCTTCTTCTTCATCTCCAGCGTCAGATTAGTGTCGGTGTAGTAGAAGCAGATAAAGTAGTGAACCTCGGGTGTAGATCGCTTCTGAGTAAACGTCAGGTTGATTTCCAGATCCTGGTCCGTGTTGATGGCAGCTCCGTTGTTGACGTAGGGAACGATCCTAGAGTTGGATCCAAAATTGGTCAGGTTCATGTAAACCAAGGGATAGTTGGTAGCCTCAAAACCGTCGTGCACCGCTGCAGCCGTGATCCGATCCGGATTTGTTTTCATGCCAAAGGGTGGATTGTGCAGCATGTCGTAAAAGATTTTGTTCTCGATGATCGGATCTCGAAACGTCCCAATGTTGGGCTCCGTCATGGCAAATACTTCGTTGTTGATGGCCAGCGACACCCTGTCAATGTTGTGTTCTTGAAACACGAGACCGTTCTTCTTATTTTGGTAGTCATAATTACCCGTGGAGACATCCTTTGGTAGGCAGAAAATAAAGAGTCCTTCTGGCATTGCAATCTTTTGAAGAACGCACTTGTACATTGTGCTGTTTTCTGCAACGACCTCAGATTGGATGAACTTGGTGAGGCCCGGGTAGTGCCACGTCTTGGGAGTCTTGAGGAGCGAGGCTTGAAAGGCCTTTTGGAGTCTCAAGCGTTCCGTCACGACTCTAAAGTGACTCAACCTAAAGCGATATTCAGAAGCCGCAGCTGGTCCAACAGGAGGCTTTACCCAAAATATGTTGCTCTTGTTGTCGATAAAGTTGACCCTGACGAGTAGCCTGTCCAGGAGAGGCATGGGCAAGATTTTCGGCGACTCTTGCAGGTAGTTGCAGAATTGAAAGAAAGGTTGAGTGTCCATCGGAGTCCAAGTGAATTCGAGTTGCACGTTTGGTTTAAAAATTTCTTTGGCATACGCTTCCCATTCTGAACCTGCTTTATTTTCCCAGCCGAGGTCGCCCACTTCTGTGGGTATCCCGTAGCCAGGGTGACAGGGTTCGGGACAGAGAATTTTCTTTTGCTTCTTGTCCATAAAGCAGTATTTAAAAGTGTTGAGATACTGCGAGACAAATCTTCCTTCGTCGGAGCTGGCAATTTTAGTACTTCCGTGCCAGATTTCAAAGTCTTTGATCAGCATTTCCCACCAGTTGGGCATCACGATGACGTCGGCGTAATCGGCCGCCACGCAATTTTGCCATTCGTCCGTTACCAGTTTTCTCTTTTGAAAAGTTCCCTTTACTCTGAATCTGGTGTTTGGTCCAAAGCTCAAGACCTCGTCGCTCCTGATTGAAAATTCCACGCAGTTTGGAGACCTGACTTCTCCGACAATGTTGGAGGGTTCGTTGACGACAATGTCGCTGCCCAAAACTTTTTGGATGGTGCCGTTTTTCCACTTTGGAAAGTTGGGAAATTCAAATTGGTCTTCCAAAGCAGTATTTGGTCGTTTTAGATTTTTTTGATCTTTCGACATGTTTCTTCTTCTTCTTCAACTCAACTTTTCTTCTTCTTGTTTTTTCTCTTTTTGGTTTTTGGCGTTCCCTTGCCTCGCAATACCTTTTTGGCCGCTTGCTTGAGTTTAGACAGCGGAATGTACTTTACCAATTCAGAGGCACCCAATTTTTGGAGTCCGAATCCGGAAAGACGCAGAGCAAGACGGCCCTTGCTAAATTTCAATCCCTTGGTTCCCTTGAAACTCTTTTTGCCAATTTTCTTACGCTTTCCACCTTTGCGGCCCTTGTTGCGAGACATTGAAGGTTCCTCTTCCGGTTCAATCAGTGACGCTCTCTCTTCGTTTTCTGAATATTTTAAAATCGGTTGATCCGAGGCCAATCCATATACCATTCCACCATGACGGTCGAAATGACACTGAATGCTTTACTGAAAAATTGTCCGCTATTTATACTTGCTGCTCTGGCTTGGTTCCTCTCAACTGCCCAGAAACAAAGGCCCCATTTTTCCAGTCCAATTTGGCGGGCTCGCTGTTGTCCAAAAATCGGTACAGCTTGAAGGGCACCGCGACTTCGTTTTGACCGCCAGAGTAAAAGTTGGGCAGACTCATGGTGGGCGGACTGAAGCAACTCTCCAACGGCGAAATTTCGTACACGCCCACGGCATTGGGGTACACTGTGCACATTAGCTGGTCGCTGATGCCAATCACGTTGTTGCTCGTTTTTGATTCGTTGGTGACCAAAATCATGCCAGTGTCGTAGCCCAGGGCCCTGGCTTTTGACTCTGTCCTTTTCACGTCAATGTCGTCTTCCACGCGGTTGCCTTGCGCGTTGGCTTGACTGATGCTGTCGACAAGTCCGAATCCCAACCGCTCCGCCAAGTCCCTCGTCAACATAACGGACGTTTGCAAAATGTTCTGATTTGGCGGGAAAATAAATTTAAATTTTTTCGCTCTGTCGTCGTAACTGACATCCACCATTGTATTAGTGTATTAAAAAAAATGCACCAGTCCCTCTTTCAACAAGGTAGCATAGTTTGCATTTTTAAAACTGTCCTTTTTTTTAATTTCCAACTTGCGTTTGTCTGTGATGAACACTTGGTCCGCAATTCTCAGGTCAATTCTCAAAATATTTTTTAGTGAATCTTTTGGCATGACGAATTGAGGTGGATTATAAGCTTCCAGCATAAAGTGACCCATGCTCTCGTCTCCCTCAATCTGATATTTTTTACCAACTCGTTCTCCAATCTGAGTTCTGTCAAAGCCCATGGCTTTAAACTGGCCGTTGGTGGAAAGCAGGGCGTTGGTGTTGGGCCCCAGCCAAAGCCTGACGCGAATATTTTGTCTGACGTCTTCCACCCCGGAAGTTGGAAAGAGGTAATTGTTGACGCCCTGGATCGAGCGGGCCGACGGGGGCAGGGCATTAAAGTGTTTTGCCATGTCCAACGGTTCCCTGTAATACTCGACCGCAAAGTCATTCATAAAGTCTTTGAATGAACCGCGATAATCTTTGAATCTGTCATCTGTCCAATCGAAAAATGCTGCGAGGTGGGGGCAAGTGTCGGGCTTGTGGCCTTCAAAAAATGCATTGGCCGAACTCATCAGCGTTGCTGTTTTTGTCACCAACCTGTCCAATTCAAAAGTGCCTGGATAAAAGTCGTCTTTGTTCACAAACACATTTTTCATATACACGTCATACGTGACGAGGGTATTTCCTTGTTCCGGGTCCTCGAGATTTTCGAGGGCAGCTTCCGTCGAGTACAAATCCGGACTGATGTTGAAGGAAGAAAAGAAAAATCGCATGTCCTGGTGACTTTTTGGCACGTCTATTGTAAAGGTGGCATCTCCGGCTCGCACTTTTTTTCTAAAGGGCACGGTGACGGGCTCGTAAAAGGCCACCTCGTGCGTTCTCTTTCGATTCATTTCCGGGTGAGGGCAATTTCGTCTTCGTCAAAGGCGTCCGTTTCTTCCTTGTTGTCAATGTTGGTCACCAGGTAGAGGGGTTCCGCGGTGAGAGCTTTGCTGACGTAGGCCAACCGTTTTGTGATTATAAAAATTTTTTTGCCCAGAGCGGTGTCTGACCTTTTCTCGCCGATAACTGCCGAACTTGAAGACACCAGTTTTTGGCGCACGAGCTGGCCCTCTTGAAATTTGAATTTCACCAAGTCGGTATCGACTTCAAACTGATTGAAAAAGTAGGCGGGCACCGCCTTTTGTAGCTGCTCGACAAAGTGGTTGACGTTCTTGGCGGTCACGTTTGAGGGGGTGTAGTAGGATCCGTCGGCCCTCAACAGGTGGACGTTGTGCACAATGATGGGTTGGCGGTTGAGAGATTTAACGGCCGGTTTCAGCAGGTGCCACCAACGCTTTTCCTTGTTTTGTTTCAAGCGGCTGATGGCTGTTCGGATAATTGAAATTTCGCCCTCGGCCATTTTCGATTTTGAATTGGTATTTGCAAAGGCTTTGAACTTGATGTTTCGCTCTTTCAAAAAGTCTTGAACCTTTGTTCCCATCACCGACGTTTCCTTGTCAAAGGCCAGAGATGCGACCCTGAGACCGGGATTCTGAATCTCAAACTGTTTGAAGATGTCTGCGAAAGCCTTGACCATGCTGTCGGCGTCTCTCGTTTTCTTCAAGATTGAAACGTAGGTAAATCGAGAGAGCACGTCTTTGCAAACGAGAAAACCGCTGCGAAAGGTCACCGGCGTTGCGTACTCGTTCGTCAGCTTGAAGAATCCAATGTCGCCGTGAAGGTAGCCCAAGTTGTTGACGATGATGGGCCTCCTCTTGTTCCACCTCTTTTTCTTCAGAGATTGGCGCGCGTTCATTTGATACGCCGGATGCAGTCTGAGTTCTTTTCTGATGACCCTCTCGCTCAGGCCGGTCAATTTTAGGACCCTGTGGGCGTAGTCGACCACGTCGCTGAATCTCGGCGTGTCGTTGCCCTGAATTTGGGTCGTCACCCAGGCCATGAGTTGCTCCAACTCTTTTTTCTCGACCAGCTTCTTTTCAGACGACATGACTCGCTCTCTGACACCTCCCAGCTTTTACTAAACAAAGTTTGAATGTCCCCCCTCATTTTTATAGCCACGAGTCGTCCGTCACGGCGGGCCCGACGGGTGAGAAAAAGGCTGGCAATGTGTTTAAAATTTTTTATTATTCATAAAAGAGATACATTTTTATCATTCAATACATTTATCATTTTACAAACGAGACACTTTTTTGCAATTACAACACAACGTTATCAGAGACTGTGTCGTCCGTGTCTTCCGAGACTGTGTCGTCAGTGTCTTCGGATTCTTCGGTGTCGTCGTACTGCACCATTCCCACGTGGGTGCAGACGCACTGGGAGGCCCTCTTGTACAAGGCAAAGTAGTCGTCAAAGTTGTCTTTCTTTTCGTTGATGCCTGAGGTTATTTTGTTCAACAGTTGCTCTGCTTCGCACAATTTGGCGTTCGAGTCTGCCTCGGCCATGTATTTAAAAATTGTTGACAAGAGACTTTCGACAAATTGCCCAAGCAAGTAGTACCTGTCAAAAGACATGGTGCTCAGATTTTCAATGTCTGATAAAGATTGCGGCGTTGCAAAATAAAATGAGTCGCTTTTATACACTGGATTCTTCTTGCGGTTTAACAGTTTTTTGAAAAATGAGGAGAGTGCGGTGCAGCCTAAAGTAGAAATGCTTGGGGCACACTGCATTTCGTTGGAGCAGGTGTCTCAGCTGCTCGAGTTCTTTTTTAACGGCCAGCAAGTCTTTATTGTCTTTTCTGCCCTCTAAACTTTTAAGCACCTTTTTTATTACCTTGTCCACAAATCCAAGCACGAGAGGAGTGTACATTTTAAAAGTCGAGATTGCGCTTCTTCATGTCCTTCATGAGGCAGTAAATTTCCTTGTCGAGGACGTTCAGTTGCTCCCTCTGTCTTTGAAAAAGCGCGGTCTTTTTTGAATTCTGTGTCACAAATTCATCTTTCAGGGTCTCGAAGGTGAAAACCAGCGCGCTTGCTCTTTCCGCCAGGTCCTCTTCTTTGCTCACCTTGTTCTTGATGTCGGTCAAAATAATGTCCAGCTGTCCGAACTTGACACCGTCTTTGAAAATGTCTACTTTGGCTGGCATGTTTTCTCTCCAGAGATGAAAAAATGACTAATGCCGCATTAATGATTTTAACCACTTTATATACTCTTTTTCAAAAAACCGTTAAATTTCCCCCCTTTTCAATTTCTCCGCGGGCAGGTTTTGTAGTATCTCGTTGTCACCAATTCAAGTTTCAAGGTCTCCAAGGTCGAAAGCAGCGCGCTTGCACTCTCCACCAGGTCCTCTTTTTTGCTCACGTTGCTCTGGTTGTCGGTCAAAGCAATGTCCAGCTGTCCCAATTTGCCACCGTCTTTCAAAATGTCTACTTTGGCTGGCATGTTTTTAACCACTTTATAAACTGTTTTTCAAAACACTGTTAAATTTCGCCCTTTTTCAATTTCTCCTTCAGCAGGTTTTGAAGTATCTCGATGTACTGGGAGGTGTAGTCTTGGTAAAGTATTTCCATTCTGGCCAACACGGCACACATCTGATTGACCTTTTCGCCGGTCAAGTTGGCTCCGCCCGCCAACCAGTTGGAGTCGCACGCTTGCAACTCGCGCGCGAGCCCCTTTGACTTGTCAATCAAAACTGTGAGCTGAGCTTCTTTGGCCAAAATTTGCAACTCTGTCACTTTCGAAACAAAACATTCAACTTTTTGCTGCAAAAGTAATCTCTCCTTACTAAAAACGTAAATTCTTCTGGCGGGTTCCATTCCCTTTGACACTCGAGACCGGACTGCTCTTGGTTTTCAACGAGCTACCCAATTTATGTCGTTTTTTTAATTTTGAATAAACACACAAAAATTGAAATACACATTTTATTTTGAACATGCAAATTTTACCACCATTTAACCAATACAAATTTTATCTTGTGACAAACATTTAAAC
>JAIXOW010000181.1 GCA_027486615.1 Oxalobacteraceae bacterium
ATCCTTCACACCCGCAATACCAGGCACTGCAGCAAGTTTGGCTATGGTTTCATTGCTCATGTCAGCCACAGTACGGCCGGGCACGTTATAAAGAATGACTGGTAGATCAACTGATTCAGCGATTTTCTTAAAATGCTGAAACATGCCTTCTTGTGTAGGACGATTGTAGTAAGGCACTACCTGCAAAGAAGCATCAGCACCCACACTTTTTGCAAACTGGGTTAACTCAATGGCTTCAGCGGTTGAGTTACCACCCGTACCTGCAATCACAGGAATACGACCTGCAACATGCGCCACGGTGGATTTAATCAACTCACAATGTTCTTCAACGCTGACAGTAGGCGATTCGCCCGTTGTACCAACAATAACAATGCCGTCAGTTCCTTCTGCGATATGCCAATCGAGAAGTTGATGCAGAGTCGGCATATCCAGACTGCCGTCTTCATGCATAGGGGTGACTATCGCAACTATGCTGCCCTTGATCATGTTTGTGCCATCACAAAAAATCGAAAGCGTGATTGTAGCGGATAGCCATGCCAGACGGCACATCTGATGGCATAGTTTTTATAAGAATAAGATGCAAAGGACTCTGGCCGCAGCAATCTCAAGGTTCATTCCAAACTGAGCTGTTGGGCTGAGAAATTCTCGCTATGCTTGATCGCACAAATTCGTTGCACCATAGCCGGTTTGGGATGGCTGATATAGCCATCTTCAAACGCCAACACATGAAAACCCTGTGCAGCATGAACAATGGCAGACAATTCACCGTGAGCGAGTAAAAAATCAGGATTCGAAGGTTTGCCGAATTGTGCATTACCCTCGGCGAAGGTTTCATAGATCAAAACCCCACCAGGGGCAAGGCTGTCCAACATGGCAGGAAATAATGGTCGATGCAAATAGTTGGTCACCACAATGCCTGCAAAACGATGCGAAGCAAAAGGCCAGTTTGCATGCTGACTTGCTGTTTCAGTCTCTAGATCGCACTCAATGCAGATAATTGAAGGATGTTGAATTGTTGCCAGTGCAGCAGTATCACGATCACAAGCTAATACTTTGTATCCCAATTCTGCAAGCAGGCGCGCATGACGTCCACCACCACTGGCACAGTCCAGTACTAAGCCTTGCGGAATATGAGAAGCAAAGCGCTGTACCCAAGCAGAGGCTTGCACTTGGCTTAAGTGAGATGTCATAGCAAGCAAATTAGTTGTAAGACAAACCCATTTCTTCACGCACATCACGCATGGTTTCTTGCGCATGTTTACGTGCTTGATCACAGCCATCTGCAACAATTGCACGCACTAATGAAGGATCATCGAGATACTGTTGTGCACGTTCTCGCATAGGTTCTTGTTCTTTTAAAATTGCATCCACGATAGGTTGTTTACATTCCAAACAACCTATCGAGGCAGATTTACATCCTTTGACCACCCAGTGTTTTGTGGCTGTGTCCGAATACACTGTGTGAAATTGCCAAACAGGGCATTTTTCAGGATCACCTGCATCAGTGCGACGTACACGAGCAGGATCAGTCGGCATGGTGCGCACTTTCTTAGTCACCGTTTCCGTATCGTCACGCAACGCAATTGTGTTGCCATAGCTTTTAGACATTTTCTGTCCATCTAAGCCAGGTAAGCGTGATGCTTCAGTGAGTAAGGCTTGTGGCTCAACCAGAATCAGTTTGCGACTACCTTCCAAATATCCAAACAATCTTTCTCTATCGCTCATAGAGAGATTTTGCGCATCATCGAGTAAAGCTTTGGCCTGTTCAAGTGCATCATCTTTGCCCTGCTCTTGATATTCCGTACGCAATTCGTTGTAGAGCTTGGCTCGTTTAGAGCCTAGCTTTTTCACTGCCTCACGCGCTTTCTCTTCGAAATTCTTTTCGCGTCCATACAGATGATTAAATCGACGTGCAATCTCACGCATCATTTCTACGTGCGGTACTTGATCTTCACCAACTGGCACCATGCTAGCGCGATAAATTAAAACATCAGCTGCTTGTAACAAGGGATAGCCAAGAAAACCGTAAGTCGCAAGATCACGATCAGCGAGTTTTTCTTGTTGATCTTTATAGGTAGGTACACGCTCTAACCAACCTAAAGGTGTGGACATAGAAAGCAGCAAATGTAATTCTGCATGCTCAGGTACTTTGGATTGAATGAAAATCGTTGCTTGTGAAGGATCTATACCTGCAGCTAGCCAATCAATCACCATATCCCATGTACTGGACTCGATAATCGAGGGATCATCATAGTGCGTGGTGAGTGCATGCCAGTCAGCGACAAAAAATAAACAAGGATGCTCGGATTGCAACCTCACCCAGTTTTTTAACGCGCCGTGATAATGACCAAGATGCATAGCGCCAGTAGGACGCATACCAGAAACAACACGATCGGGATACATAGCAGAATCAGTTCAAAAGAGATTTAAGGGGATAAACAAGTAAATTTAAAACGATATTCGCAGCGCCTATCACTGGCACCATCCAGTAATGCAGCAGATTCAACATCATCAATCCAAGCACGATGAAAAAACCATAAGGTTCAACGCGCGCAAATTTAATCGCATATCGCAATGGCAAAATACTGGTCATGATTCTTCCGCCATCCAAAGGTGGCAAAGGAAAAAGATTAAAAGCAAATAAAACTAAATTAATAAAAACACCGGCTTTTGCGACCAGAAAAAAATATTCTTCATCCACTGCGGAAGCATCGAGTGAATAAAAAACCACCATCCAGATCAAAGCCATGACGAGATTAGCTGCCGGTCCTGCTAAAGCCACCCATGCCATATCGCGCTTGGGATTGCGTAACCGTGAAAAATCGACAGGCACTGGTTTGGCGTAACCGAATATAAACGGACTTTTCAGCAGCGCTAACGCCAGCGGTATCAAGATAGTGCCAAATAAATCAATGTGCTTGACGGGATTTAAGCTCATCCGACCTTGGGCATAGGCTGTCAGATCGCCAAAATGCTTAGCAGCATAGGCATGCGCTGCTTCATGCAAGGTAATCGCAAAGAGAATAGGCAGAGCGTTGACTGCAATTGCTTGGACTATATCGTTCATTAACTCGATTTTATCAGAGGGAACCGCTCAAACACCGACTTATGCAAACAAGCCTATAGACCCACGTCCCTCACGCAGCACCACTGGCTCAGAGCCAGTCAAATCCACCACCGTGGTGGGTTCTAGACTGCAACCACCGCCATCAATTACACAATCTAATTGCTTTTCTAGATGCTCACGAATTTCTTCGGGATCGTTCAGCGGTATTACCTCATTCGGCAACATCAGGGTCGTGCCAATTAAGGGCTGACCTAATTCTTCCAACAGTGCTTGCGCTATCGCATGCTGTGGAACACGCAAACCTATGGTTTTGCGAGAAGGATGAGAAAGCCGCCTAGGTACTTCACGGGTGGCTTCGAGAATAAAGGTATATGGGCCAGGCGTAGCGGATTTCAACAAACGATACTGACGATTATCTACCTTGGCGTAATTCGCAATATCGGATAAATCACGACAAAGCAAAGTCAGATGATGTTTGTCATCAATTTCTCGTATGCGTCGTAAACGTTCCACCGCATTTTTATCATCGAGATGACAAACCAAGGCATAGCTAGAGTCTGTCGGCAAAGCGATGATGCCACCTGCATCCACAATCTGTACCGCTTGTTTGATTAAACGGTGTTGCGGATTATCAGGGTGAATTTGGAAAAATTGACTCATGAGACTAACTGACCGCCGGTTTATAAGTTTTATTCAACGCTGTTTCGGATTATCAGAATGGATTTAGAAAAATTGGCTGATTCGTAAAACTAAATCTGCTTATAAAAAATACGACAGCCAGTTGGCTGTCGTTCATAAAGTTAGAAGAGAAATTAATGCGGTCTCTGTAATGCGGCAATTCTTTCTTCTAGGGGTGGATGCGTAGCAAATAAAGAAAAGAAACCACCTGATTGTGAAATACCAAATGCAGCAACGGATTCTGGCAAATGGCTTTCCTGCATATTCCGCAATCTTGCTAATGCATTCATCATAGACTGCGGTCCACCGAGCAAGTGCGATGAACCAGCATCAGCACGAAACTCACGATGACGTGAGAACCAAGCAACAATCATTGAGGCCACGATGCCGAAAACAATTTGACAAACAATCACTGTGATTGTGTAACCTATGCCAGGTGCATCATCATTATTGCGAGATAGCGCTCTATCGACTGCATAGCCCACTATACGTGAAAGAAAAATCACAAAGGTGTTCAATACACCTTGAATTAACGTGAGCGTCACCATGTCGCCATTTGCAATGTGAGCAATCTCATGGCCTAACACTGCTTCCACTTCTTCGCGTGTCATATTCGCTAACAAACCAGTTGATACAGCAACTAGCGCATCATTCTTAAATGCACCCGTTGCGAATGCATTCGCTTCACCTTCAAACACAGCGACTTCAGGCATACCTATACCAGCTCGATCTGCCAATCTGCGCACCGTCTCCACCAACCATTGTTCGGTGGAGTTGGATGGATGCTCAATAACCTGTGCGCCAGTTGACCACTTGGCCATAGGCTTACTAATTAGCAAAGAAAAAATCGAACCAGTAAAACCTGCTACCAGCGAATACGCCAGCAACATAGGAATATTCAAACCTTGCGCTGTCAGATAACGATCAATCCCTAATACTGACAAGATAATCGTCATGACCGCAATCACTGCGATGTTAGTCAGAACAAATAAGAAAATTCTTTTCATAGTGTGAATGCTCCAAACGAAGTCGGAAAAATAGGCAACACAATCGGTTTAATCAAAAATAGAACTAAGCTAGATTTAAGCTAGCGCATTTAATATTTGGTCACGGAGAAAAATTTCAAGCGTTGAATTCATACAGCATGAGCTCAAAAAACGCTCCAGTGTCAATTTGATAATTAAGCGCTATGCCAATCATGCCAGATAGTCTTAAGTCCTGCAGGCAATGGAGGCAAACTTCCTAAATCATAATTTGACTCTTCTGGCCCATGAAAATCCGAGCCACGTGAGGCCAATAAACCATAGTGCTGGGCGACCTTGGCAAATTCCTGATATTGATCGGGTGTGTGACTACCGGTCACAACCTCTATTCCCTCACCGCCCAAGCTACAAAATTCATCGAGCATGGCATTTAAAGCTAGCTGATTAAAATCATAACGACCTGGGTGAGCAACCACTGCACGACCACCTGCAGCGTGTATCCATTTCACTGCATTGGCTAAGGTGCCCCAACGATGCGGTACAAAGCCGGGTTTTCCTTCTGCAAGATAATGACGAAATACCTCGCCTACAGTGTCATGCAATCCCAACTCGACGATGTAGCGTGCAAAATGTGTACGTGATAAAGAAGCTGGATGATCTGCATATTTGAC
>JAIXOW010000051.1 GCA_027486615.1 Oxalobacteraceae bacterium
CATCCATCAAAAATGCAGCTCGTGAGAGATAACCTGAATCTTCTACTACGCCCATGCAAAGGAAAAATAAAATAATGATGGGCACAAAACTCGCTACGGTAGTTAAACCGTTATAGACCCCATCGAGCAATAAACCTTGCAGAAGCAAAGGTAGAGTTTGCGTTAAGGGCTCTAAAGCTTGCGCTCTGATTTCTGTAAAGCCCCAAGCAAAAACATCTTGAATTGGTTTGCCAACTGCAAACACTAACTCAAATAACAAAAACATGACGAAGAAAAATAAGGGCAAACCTAACCAAGGATTTAGTAGCACTCGGTCTATTTTTTCTGTGCGTGTGGTCGACATCACAATAGGAATTTGCACACTAGACTTAACAGTAGCCTCTAAAAATTCTAAACGTGATGGCCGTACTGGTCTTTCAACTTTATCGCGCTGAGATTGCTGCGCTATCTCTGCTCGCAAGCTAGCCGTAAGTTGTTCCATGCCTTGGCCATACTTAGCTGACAACAAACAAACCGGCACACCTAATCCAGCAGCAAGTGAAACAGGATCTATGCTGATGCCTAAGGCACTGGCTTCATCAGCCATATTCAGTACAACAACAACAGGAAAATTTTGTTTAAGAACTTGTAACAACAAAGGTAACTGACGCTCTATTTGTGTAGCATTCAATACAAATAAACCGATATCGATAGCGTTATCTGCGATGAAGTGAGTGACGACTCGCTCGTCTTCGCTATAGCCATCGATATCATAGATGCCCGGTAAATCAACCAGTTGCACCATTTGATCGCCGATTAATAATCGTGCTGTCATGAGATCAACAGTTAGTCCTGGCCAATTCCCTACTTTGGCATGTGATCCAGTTAAGCGATTAAAGAGTGTGGACTTGCCGGTATTCGGCATGCCTAACATGGCGATACGTTTCATTGTGTTGTCACGCGGGTGATGTGTATGCGTTGCGCATCAGGTAAGCGCATCATTAATTCAGTGTTACCGGTTCTTAAATGCAAAGGACCATTGAAAGTAGCTCGTCTTAAAACACGCACTTGTTTACCAATACTTAAACCCAACGCAGTTAAGCGACGACCCAGCTCTTCGCTGACATCGATATCAGTAATCCATGCGCTATCACCTTCTGCAAGATGATTGAGTGTGTTGTGTAGGTTAGAGTCGGACATACGCGCCAAGAGTAATTGAGAACTATTCGCAGTCTCTCATGTTATTCCAGCCTTAGCCAGTCTGATTTCTTTGCAATACCTAGAAGCTTTATTGACTGTTCTTACCCAAGGAAGTTTTTAAAGATACGGCTCATGGAGCTTTTAGTATTTTTAATAATTCGACAATATTTTTATTAATAAATTATTAATAAATTATCTGCTAGTTATAGGTAGCTGTTAGAGCAAATAGCGGGTTAACTAGCTCTATAAATTAGCCCTGAAACAATGGAGTACACTTACTCAAGCTTAGTTCAACTAAAGCATGAGCACGAATAAGATATGAGTAATCAACCTCCCGATAAGAAAACACCGACTACAAAGTTCGTCCATCATGAACAGGGTGAAGGCTTTGATGTTTTCAGAACAGACGGAAATTCTTCTAGGCTTCCAGGACAACATTTTCCTGAAGGTGCAGGTAGTCGACGTGGCGTCGTAGATCATCAGCTGTTAAATCCTAATGATCATTTATCTGTAACAGGAACCACAATTGAAGCGCTCACAAATCCGCTCAGCTTAAAACAGAGAATCGCACAAGCTAAGATCGCGCAACAAGAAGCTTTAAAGCAAATGCATGAGGTACATGATGCAGCAGGTCCTTTGATTCATCATCATATTGTTGATGCTGAAGGCCCTATTCTAGAACGGCATATCGTAGATACTTTTGCCTTTCCTCCCGCTGAGCATGATTTGGTTTCAACCAATCAAGATCCCAACATTGAAGCGCGTAGTTATCAATCAGGATCAGGCCCTACAATAGAATCAACATCTGATGTGTCACTTGATTTATTAGAACGTATTAATAAGATTAAAGCAGTTCAACAAGAAGCACTGAATCAGCTTCATGCCATGAAAGATCTTGCTGGGCCTTCAGATGAACGCATATTGGAAGATGCGTCGGGTCCTCAACAAGATAGACACTTACATGATGCACAAACAAATTTTTTTGCGCCAACTCAGTTCAATCCTGAACAACAAGAAGCGCAGCAAGATGAAGCACTGGCAGCTATAGGCCCTCTCTTTAGTGCTGAAGTCTTAAGTGATGCATTAGCGGACAAATTAAATAAAGCACGTGAAGCAGAACAAGAAGCATTGCTGCAAATTAAAGCGATGCAAGATGCTCAAGGACCTATCCAACATCAGGCTATGTTTGCAGCAGAAGGACCTTTGATTACTGCACCAACCGCAATTCAACAAGGACCGATACAAACACCTGATAGTCATCTCAATCAGCAATTAGAATCGCCTGCTTCAGATCAGTCTCCTAATGTAGGACCTATTATTAGCGCAGCAGATCATCATCTGAATTTGCAAATCCAACAAGCACGTTATGCACAAGAACAAGCCTTAGGATATTTACATGCCATTCAAGATGGAGATGGTCCTATCGATAGAGGATCAACATTACGTGCAATGGGAGACTTAGATCCCCGCGTGATGGCAGATGCTCAAGGTGATTCAAACAGTCGTGCTATGTCAGATGCACAAGGTGCTATTGATCCACGCACTATGCACGATGCTACGGGACCAATTAAACCTCGGTCTTTATTTGATAATATTGTTTCTTCTTTTAGTCGATCTTTTTTTAATAAACAAGAAACTAAGCCGACACCTACAGCAGAAGAAACAATAGAACCTGCAACAGAACCTGCACCAGAAGCCACACCCACGACAGTACCAGCACCTACTCCAAATAAAGTCAGTCGTTCTATAGCAAGAGATGATGAACTGAACTTACAGAGTCATATGAATACGATGGCTGAACGTATAGCAAAGGTAAGATCTGATCAATTAAAAACTATTGATGATTTAGATTCACTAGAAAAAAATACAGCTGAACAAATTAAGCGTATGGAAGAGAAAAAATAATAATTTTCTGTACGCAAAACTCCTTTCTACCAATGTAGTAGTGTCTGCAACCTCTGCACTTCTATGGCACAATTTAGTGAAATCAAACAGGGAAAATTCTATGGATCAGAGCAGACGTGATGCTATACGCTTGGCCTCCGGGCTCGCTCTAGCTTTTAGCTCGGGTTTACTCAAGCCTACTGATGTATTCGCTAATAACTGGGGCTCAGACTGGAATGGCGCTATCTATTCCGCAAAAAGTCTGGAAGCGTTTGTCATCGCGATGAACGGTGACACCACTACGCCGAATTCACCTAAAACTGTGACTGAGCGTGGTAGCGCACCGGGCTTACAACGCGCAAAAGAAAATGACATCATTATTGAATCTCCGGAGCTCGCAGAAAATGGCACCAATGTACAAGTGACATTAACGAGCAAAATTCCTAAAACTGATTTTATCGCCTTGCTTGCTGATCAAAATCCCAACCCTGTTTGTGTAGGTTTTCATGTCTTGCCAATTAACGAACCTACTTATTCTGTGCGCA
>JAIXOW010000045.1 GCA_027486615.1 Oxalobacteraceae bacterium
GGTATTTCTTACTTCACATAATATAGCGCGCAGCTCACCGGTTTTGTTATGACAAAACCAAAATGAAACCGGATTAAAGACATAGCCCAATACTCTAGGAAAGGCTTGTAGCCAGATTTCACCATCTGCATCATGAATACCTTCTTGCTGCAGTAACTGATCAATCCACTTGATGAGCGGTGTTGTTCCATCACCATGATCACGGTCATAAAAGGCGAGTAAGTTAAAGCGATTGCGTGAACATAATTTACTAGGCATTGCAGCATTGGCTAGACTACGTAAAGGCAAAAGCAAAGTGTAGACACCATAACTAAATACATTATTAGTAGGACGTAGACGTGCGTGACGCACGATGCCGCTACTTAAATGAACTTGTGGTGTGAGTTGATGCATACAAATTATTTAACGAGAAGTCGTACTTTGTTCAATAGCGCGACAAACCGCCATACCTGATTTCAAACCATCTTCATGAAAACCATAGCCAGTCCAAGCGCCAGCAAACCATGTATTGTTTTGTCCTTGAATCTGATGCAAATTCTGTTGCGCATTGATAGCAGCTGCATCAAACACGGGATGCGCATAATCATAGCGACCGATTACTTTTGTAGGATCCGGTTCATGAATTGGATTGAGTGACACAATCACAGGTGTTGCGAATGGTAGGGGCTGTAATTTATTAATAAGGTAATGCACACAGACGCGTGGTTCTGCACCGCTCATGCTTTCATAATTCCATGCTGACCATGCTGCTTGTTGAGTCGGTAGGCAGCTAGTATCGGTATGTAAGATAGCTTGATTTGCTTGATAGCCCACTGCAGATAAAATATTTTTTTCTTCCTCACTCGCATCACTGAGCATGGCTAAGCTTTGATCGCTATGCGTAGCTAATACAACATGATCAAATAAATGCGATGTACCTTGTGCTTCTACTCTAACTTGTTTGTGCAAACCAAAGTCTTCGCGTTTGATGCTGTGTACCGGAGAGCGTAAATATTTGTGTTGAATAGACTGCAGCATTTTTTCAACATAGTGTTTTGCACCACCGGTCACAGTAAACCACTTAGGACGATTTTCTACTTGTAAAAGTCCGTGGTTATGGCAAAACGTCACAAAGCTTGTTAATGGAAAAGCGAGCATTTGTTCTGTTGGACATGACCAAATACAGCCCGCCATAGGGAGTAAATACCAATCTCTAAACTCTGCGCTATAGGCATGTTGATGCAGGAAGTCGCCTAGTGAAAGTGATGTAGAGCTGGATGTTGATGATTGTGCAGCGAGTGCAGTGGCCTGACGATTGAAACGTAATATGTCTCGCAACATACGCCAAAAGCGCAGATTGAAGAGATTGCGTTTTTGTACGAATACAGTTTGTAGATTAGCGCCGGCCCATTCTAATGTACGTGTATTACTCTCAGAACTAAGTGGTAGCTTTACCGAGAACGACATATCGCTACCGGTGGTATGTACACCCAACTGATTGAAGAGTGCAATCAGATTCGGATAGGTGCGCTCATTAAAAACTAAAAAACCCGTATCAACACCATGGGTTAATCCATCTAGGGTGACATCAACGGTATTTGTATGACCACCAAAATAATCATTCCCTTCAAACAGCGATACTTCATGGCCGCTTTGAGCAAGCTGCCATGCAGAATACAAACCGGAGATGCCTGAGCCTACGACCGCTATTTTCATGGGGATGATTTATCTAGCTACGATTAGGTGCTTAACAAGTAAAAGCACCTAATCTGATAACTCGGTTGAATTAAATGTTTTAGTGATAACCAGAGATAAATGCGCTAGGCAAGCTTACTCTGGCATAAATCACCGGTACCGCTTTAGTCATCACAGTAAAAGCGTGAATGACTGAATGCGGTAATTGCGATTATTTTACAGCGAGTGCTTTTTCAATCGTGGCAACTAAGTTCTTGTCATCAGGACTGACGCTACTGCCGTAATTCGCTAGCAATTTGCCTTCTTTATCTAGTAAGTATTTATGAAAATTCCAGCCCGGTGATTTTCCACTCGCTTTGGACAATGCTGCAAATAAGGGATTCATTTCTTTACCTTTGACTGAAGATTTTGCAAACATAGGAAATTTCACGCCATAGGTGTTGTAGCAAAAATCAGCGATCTCTTTATTGTTACCAGGCTCCTGACTAAAGTCATTCGATGGAAAGCCTAAGACAACGAAACCTTTATCTTTGTATTTGGCATAGAGTTTTTCTAAGCCTTCATATTGCGCGGTATAGCCACAGTAGCTAGCGGTATTGATGACCAAGGTGACTTTGCCGCTGTATTGACAGAGATTTTGTGGAGCGTCGTCTTGCAAGCGATTAAATTTGTGATCGAGTAAGGTAGGGCAATCCATCGCGTAAACACTGCTTGCAAATAGGCAGGCACAAGCAGCTAAGCAAACGCGTCTGAGTTGAAACAAAAAAGACTGCTGTTGAGTGTTTGTCATAGGTACAATACTCCAAAGTTTTAAATTAAACTGACTAGTCTATTTTAGCGCAAATCCGTGTGCTGTGGGATGGCGTTTTACTCTCAAAAAAGGTTGTTCTATGCGTAATCTTGTCCTCATTCTTGGAGATCAACTGAGTTTCACTAATCCCGCCTTGGACGGTTTCGATCCTCTAGAAGATCGTGTGCTGTTGATAGAAGCGCCTGGGGAGGCTACGGCCGTTTGGTCGCATAAGGCCAGAATTACCTTGTTTCTTTCCGCTATGCGCCATTTTGCCAATCAGGTGGTAGATCGGGGTTGGCAGTTGGAATACGTTCAGTTAGACGACAAGTTAGCCCCCGATTTTTCTCAGCGATTAGATGCTGTTTTGGCACGTTGTCAGCCAAAAAGCCTGCGAGTAGCCGAGCCAGGGGAATGGCGCATGTTGCAAGCCATAGAGGCAAGTTGTAAGCGAGCGGCAGTTACCTTGTTCACCATCGATGACACCCATTTCATGTGTAGTCGAGCGGAATTTGCGACTTGGGCGAATGGCAAAAAAGAATTGCGTATGGAGTTTTTTTACCGCGTCATGCGTAAAAAATATGAAGTCCTGATGGAAAAAGGACAGCCGGTTGGTGGGACGTGGAACTTTGATGCAGAAAATAGAAGCGCCTATCCTAAGCGCGGTGCGCAAATTGGTCCAGGTTTGATTCCTGCACCTGCGGGATTTGCGCCCGATGCCATCACATTAGAAGTAATGGACTTGGTGCAAAAATTTTTCCCTGATCATCCCGGAGAATTGAAGGATTTTATTTGGCCGGTCACGCGTGAGCAGGCATTAGAGGCGCTAGAAATTTTTATTAGCCATCGTTTATCGCAGTTCGGCACCTACCAAGATGCAATGTGGACGGATACGCCATATGGCTGGCACTCTCTGCTTTCTGCTGCATTGAACTTACATTTACTCGATCCACGGGAAGTGATTAAACGAGCTGAATTAGCCTATAGCGATGGGCAGGCTAGCTTAGAAAATGTGGAAGGTTTTATTCGACAGATATTGGGTTGGCGTGAATTTATTCGCGGTATGTATTGGTTAGATATGCCTGCTATGCGCGAGGCAAATCACTATCAGCATCAGCGTGCATTACCGGATTGGTATTGGACTGGAAAAACACAGATGGCCTGCATGCACGATAGTTTGCAACAGACTTTACGTTATGGTTATGCACATCACATACAACGATTAATGGTGATGGGAAATTTCGCCTTATTGGCTGAACTCTCACCGCAGGCTGTCGCAGATTGGTATTTAGCGATTTACATTGATGCAGTTGAATGGGTAGAGTTGCCAAATACCGCGGGTATGGCACTCCATGCTTGTGGAAGCAGGTTTACGAGCAAACCTTATATCTCTAGCGGTGCTTATATTAATCGGCAGAGTAACTACTGTAACAATTGCAAATTCAAGCCAGAACAGCGAAGTGGTGATGCAGCTTGCCCATTTACGACCTTGTATTGGAATTTTATTGATAAGCATGTTGCCGAATTAGCAGCAAATCCGCGTACTGCGTTAATGGCAAAAAATTTAGACAGAATTTCGCCTTCAGAAAAGCAAGAAATTCGAGCAAGAGCTAAAAATTTGTTAACAAATTTAAATGATTTATGATGTTAAATTGAAAATAATTTTCATCGATTTTGCTGTCATAAGCGTTTTGTAACATGATGTTGGTAAGATGCTTAGTTACCCATTCATATATTCAATTCATAATTTGCCTATGTTGTATCCCGAATTATTTAGATCTTTAGAACAAGTGCGCTGGAATATGGAAACCGATATTCCATGGGATCAGTTTGATGCGTCCAGTCTCACGGATGAACAGGCGCAAACCATACGCATGAACGCCATCACCGAATGGTCTGCATTGCCAGCGACAGAAATGTTCTTAAGAGATAACCGACACGATAGTGATTTTTCTGCGTTCATGTCCGTATGGTTTTTTGAAGAGCAAAAACATTCTCTCGTATTGATGGAATATTTGCGTCGTTTTAGACCAGAACTCGTGCCTACTGAGGCTGAGTTAGATAAAGTGCGTTTTGAATTTGATCCTGCTCCACCACTAGAAACACTGATGCTGCATTTCTGTGGCGAGATACGTCTAAATCACTGGTATCGCTGCGCTTCAGAATGGCATACAGAACCTGTTATTCGTCAGATCTATAAAATCATTAGTCAAGATGAAGCACGACATGGCGGTGCTTACTTGCGCTACATGAAAAAAGCATTAACAGAAGTGGGAGAGCAGGCGCGCATTGCGTTTGCAAAAATTGGTGTGTTAATGGCTTCAGCACGTCGCACTGAAAAACCGTTGCATCCTACAAATTTGCATGTCAATCGTGCTTTATTCCCAAATGACACTGTGCAAAGTCGTCTGCCTGATCCGGAATGGTTAGAGGCTTGGTTGGATAAACAAATTTGTTTTGATGACGTCTGGGAGAAAAAAGTAGTGGATAGAATTCTGCACAATCTTTCCTTATTATTTGAACAGACATTCACTACCGTACAAGATTTGAATCGCTATCGTAAAGAAGCCATAGCGAGAACAGAGGCTGCGGCTGCATCAGTGGCGTAACACTTGCGGTTACGCTCTCATTTAACTACCACCATCAAAACCTTGTTGGCGCCATGCTTCGTACACGATGATTGCAACAGCATTGGACAAATTCAGGCTACGATTATCAGGTCGCATTGGAAGTCGTAGTCGCTGTTGGGATGGAAACTGATTACGCAGATTAGGATCCAGTCCTTTAGTCTCAGAACCAAAGACGAAAACATCACCGGCTAAAAATTTTGTATGCGCAAAGTTTTGTGACCCATGCGTTGTGATTGCAAATAATCGCGTTGGATCAGGTTGTACTTGATTGATAAATGCATTCCAATCACTATGCACTTTCATTGCGGTGAATTCATGATAGTCCAAACTAGCGCGCCGCATTCTTGCATCATCTAAAGGAAATCCTAAAGGCTCAACTAAATGAAGTTGTGCGCCTGTGTTGGCGCATAGCCGTATGATGTTGCCAGTGTTGGGAGGAATTTCTGGTTCGACTAAAACAACATGAAACACGACACTCTCCAACAAAAAAATAAGAAAAATTAATGCGCGATAGTGCGCGCAAAAACCAAATTAGTCACACGCGCTGCACCGTGGCGTTTTAAGCATGCAGCAAATTCATTGACCGTATGTCCACTCGTCATTACATCATCAATGACAATAATATGTTTATTTTTTAGCGCTCCTGCTGAGTTAGGAATGATAAACGCGCCACGTAAATTATTTTTCCTTTTATTAAATGCAAGGCTGCTTTGTGCATGAGTATGACGGATTCTGAAAGCTAGAGAAGAGTGTAAGGGTAGTTGTAGGTGTTTTGCTAGTGGCTTAGCTATTTCTAAAGATTGATTAAAGCCACGTTCGCTTAGTCGCTGTGCTGATAAGGGAATTGGAATGATGAGATCAGCTCGCTTACTAATGGAATGTTGCCATGTCTGCGCTAACAAGTGAGCAAATAGAGGGGCAAGTGCTAATTGATGTTGAAATTTTAGTGCATGAATCAGCATATTGTAAGGAGCAACATAGTCAGTCACAACAAGTGTCATATCGTATGCAGGTGGTTGTGCAAGGCATTTGCCGCAATGCTGTGCGATATGGAGATGGTTTAATTTATTGGCACAAAAAATGCATCGTAATGCATGCTGGTGAAAAAATTTTGATGAACAAAAGTCACAGAGATCAATATCGTGCATGTAATGGTGATAGTTATTTTGATCTAAGGTGCAAGTGCATAAAGCACAGCACCGTGGCAAATGATGGATGCCTAATTGACGGACTAATCGTAAGAACATAAAAAAATACGCTACGTTGAGTTTGAGGTTGACGTGTAAACTATGCGCTTGATTTTTATGCAAGCGGAATAGTGAACGACATGACTGCACAGAGTGTGGATTCGCAAAAAACAATAATGCAAAGTGCGCCCATTTCTTTAGCAGAGGTGCGACGTTTATTTGCACGTACTGAACGGGTACAGACATCGCAATTTTTGCGACGAGAAATTTCAGCGCGTATGTTTGAGCGCCTCTCTTTAATTAAGACTAATCCCAAGACATTGTGTGATGCGGGTTGTGGAGAGGGCGATGATTTATTTACTTTGCGATCGCGTTTTCCTCATGCAGTCATGTGTGGTGTAGATGCTTCGCAGTCCATGCTTACGCAAGCTAGACAAAAAGCTAAAAAAACGCAGAATCTGACCCGACAAATTTTGGCTAGGCTAAGTGGACAACGTAATGTAGGACCTGGAAATGCCATCTTGGTTGGTGCAAATTTCGCTCAATTACCAATGCGAGACAGCAGTATGGATTTGGTTTGGTCAAATCTTGCCTTGCATTGGCATCCACAACCTGATCGCGTGTTTGCGGAATGGAAGCGCGTGTTGCGGGTGGATGGATTGCTGATGTTTTCTTGTTTCGGCCCGACTACTTTTAAACCTTTGCGCGATGTGTTTAGCGAGTTAGGTCATACCGACGCATTACTGCCTTTTGTAGATTTGCATGATTTGGGTGACATGCTAGTGGCAGCAGGTTTTGCTACACCCGTCATGGATATGGAAATTCTGAATATCACTTATTCATCAATCGAAAATCTTTTTCAGGATATTCGCGCATTTGGTGGAAATCCTTTGCTGAATAAGCGAAAAGCCTTGTTAGGAAAACGGCTGTGGGCGCAAGTGCGAGAGCTCCTAGAGCAAAGTCGCCAACCCGATGGCAAAATTCATCTCAGTGTAGAAGTGATTAATGGTCATGCATTTCGACCAGCGCCTAAGCAGAGGGCAGACGGAACCAGCATTATTCGATTTGATGATTTACGCAAGTAACTCATAACTAGTCGATCAAAATATGACTAATTAGTCTACTAAACGTAATGGAAGTGTTTCCTCTTGGCGAGTAATTGCCTTTTGACTTATACTTTGAAAGTTTTGTACTGGTCATTTTCAGTCCGTTCATGAGATGAGGTGTGGTGTGTTGACGACGCGTGAGTGGATTTTGAAAAAAAATTGCTCGATTTCGCCTAGTCAGCTAATTAAGGCTTATTCAGCCTTATGTGCAGCTTCATTGCTCGTAGCAAGTTACTTCACCTTCCATGGTGCTTGGGTTGTGATGGTGTTTGCAGTATGTGAAATGTTGGCAGTCGCTTTTGCATTTCTTTACTTTGGACGGCATGCAAGTGATAGAGATCAGATTGCGCTAAGTGCAACAGGTCTTGTGGTTGAGATGGTGCGTGCGGAAAAATCAGAAAAAATTAGACTAGATCCAAGTAGAACGCGAGTGGCTTTACCAAAGGTGAAGCATGGATTGGTTAGTTTAGAAGCGGGTCGAGACAAAGTGAACGTTGGAGGATTTGTCACCGAACGCAAGCGACGTGAATTTGCAAAAGAACTGAGTGAAGAACTGGGGCATTACGCAGGTTCAGCTCAGTTTTTTTAACTGGATGCTTAGTCATCCGCGATAACTTTTTATTTAGGCTTTTGAGGACACTATGAAATACGCGAAGCGCCTACTCATGATGATTGCGGCAATTTTTGGGCAATTGGTTGCGACCTCATCATTTGCTGTTAATGACATGACGGGTGGACCTGCCGTTCGTCAATTGAATTTTCAGCCACCTGTGACTGGGATTGCGTCTGATATCTATCAGCTGCATACGTTGATGATGGTGATCTGTGTACTTATTTTCCTTGCTGTATTTGGCGTGATGTTCTACTCCATACTCAAGCATCGTAAATCTCTGGGTCATAAAGCGGCTAGCTTTCATGAAAGCACCACAGTCGAGATCGCATGGACAGTCGTGCCATTCATTATCGTTATTTTGATGGCTTTGCCAGCAACTAAAACTGTAGTGGCGATGAAAGACACATCAAATGCCGACATCACCATTAAAGCTACGGGTATGCAGTGGAAATGGGGCTATGACTACATTAAGGGTGAGGGCGAAGGTATTGCTTTTTACTCGGCACTTGCTACTCCACGTGATCAAATTCACGAAGGCGCACCGAAAGGCGACAACTATTTAAATGAAGTGGACAATCCACTCGTTGTGCCAGTGAATAAAAAGATTCGTATTGTCACGACAGCGAATGATGTGATTCATGCTTGGGGTGTTCCTGCCTTGGGCGTAAAGCAAGATGCGATTCCAGGATTTGTACGCGATACATGGTTCAAAGCAGAGAAGGTCGGTACTTATCGCGGTAACTGTTATGAGTTGTGTGGCAAAGAGCATGCCTTCATGCCTATCGTTGTGAATGTGCTCAGCGAAGAAGATTATGCAAAATGGGTCGCTGACAAGAAGAAGGGCTCAAGTGCTGGTGCAGAAGATCCAAACAAAGTGCTAACTTTGGCTGAGCTCAATACCAAAGGTGCTGCAGTTTATGCAGCTAACTGCGTAGCATGTCATCAAGACAGCGGCAAAGGTGTGCCTGGTGCATTCCCTGCATTGGATGGATCAAAAGTAGTGAATGGACCTAAGGGCGATCAAATTGCTATGTTGTTGAATGGTAAGAACGCTATGCCTTCATGGAAAACTTTGTCTGATGTTGAAATTGCTGCGGTGATTACTTACACCCGTAATCATTGGTCAAACAAGGCTGGTCAAAACACGGTGCAAGCAGCTGAAGTTTTAGCTGCGCGCAAATAATTTCGCATTGAATCGAAATATCAGGAGAATCAGATGAGTACAACTATCGATCACGCACACGACGGTCACGACGCGCACGATCATCATCCTCATGGTTGGCAGCGCTGGTTGTTTGCGACCAATCATAAAGATATCGGCACCTTATATCTGTGGTTTTCATTTGCAATGTTATTGACTGGCGGTGTTTTAGCACTAGGTATTCGTGCTGAATTGTTCCAGCCTGGACTGCAATTATTCAAGCCTGAGTTCTTTAATCAGTTAACCACCATGCATGGTCTGATCATGGTCTTCGGTGCGATCATGCCGGCCTTTGTAGGTTTTGCAAACTGGATGATTCCATTGCAAATCGGTGCTGCGGACATGGCGTTTGCGCGCATGAATAACTTCTCCTTCTGGTTGTTACCACCAGCAGCAATTCTGTTGGTTGGTTCGTTCTTAGTACCTGGCGGTGCGACAGCAGCAGGTTGGACTTTGTATGCACCGTTATCAACTCAGATGGGTATTGGTATGGACATGGGTATTTTCGCCATGCATATCATGGGTGCTTCTTCCATCATGGGTTCGATTAACATCGTAACGACCATCTTGAATATGCGCGCTCCTGGTATGACATTGATGAAGATGCCTATGTTTTGCTGGACTTGGTTGATCACTGCGTACTTATTGATTGCTGTTATGCCAGTTCTGGCTGGTGCAATCACCATGACGTTAACTGATCGTCATTTCGGTACTTCATTCTTCAATGCGGCAGGTGGTGGTGATCCTGTGATGTATCAACATATCTTCTGGTTCTTTGGTCATCCAGAGGTGTACATCATGATCTTGCCAGCGTTTGGTATTGTTTCTCAAATCATTCCTGCATTCGCTCGTAAGCCATTGTTTGGCTACGCTTCCATGGTGTATGCAACTTCATCTATCGCGATCTTGTCCTTCATCGTTTGGGCGCATCACATGTTTGCAACCGGCA
>JAIXOW010000448.1 GCA_027486615.1 Oxalobacteraceae bacterium
AAAAGCAGCAGGCGAGGCCCTTAGGATGGGTTTTGGGGCCACAGTTCCAGGCTGGGGAACAACAGGTGCTGCAGGAGGCACTGAGGGGGCTCGAGGGGTAATATTAACCACGGGAGGTGAAAACAAAGGTCTCTGTTGTTGTTGACGGAGAATAGGAGAAGAAGATTGATGCTGTCTTTGCTTAAGTTGTTCGTTTTTGTAAAATTCCAGCATGGCCTCCTGGCTTGCCAAAGGGGGAAGCTTGCTTTTCCTGATTTTAGTTGGTGCAGGGGTCGACCAGTATTGGTCATCATCATCATCTTCAGGCTGTTGCTGGTGATCATCGGAAGACACTGGTTGATCAGTTTTAGTTTGGGGATTATCCGGTGGTGGTTGTTGTGTTTGTTGAGGTTGTTGGACACCTTCGTCCAGATGGATAAGATCATCAGCAGGGTCTGAAGGGGGGTGGATAGGTTGGAATCCAGCAGCATCTTGCTCATCCTGAGTTGCTTGGAGACCAAGACCTTCCTGGGCGGGTGTCATAAAAGAACCTGTTTCGTAAAACCCACTCGAACGTCGTTCAAAGGCCAGTTTTCTTTTCTCCTCGATTGGCAAATCATCCATAGATTCAGGGTGAGCAGGGGGCAAGGGGTAACGAACGTTAATTTGCTGGGCTGGGTCGGGCTCACCACCCAGGGTGACAAATTGGAAAGTATCCTGGCGATGGATGGGCTCCACCCGGGGGTCTTTGCGGGGATCCTTTCGACGACTGATGTGAGTGTAATAGTGGTCTCTCATGCGCTCCAAAGCCAAATTGGTCTCTCCTTGGGCTCCAAAAAGAACAACAGGGGGGGTATAGGTGCCAGGGATGTTCATTTTCTCCCAGATCCCATCGTAGTTGCCGTAGGCCTCAAGGGCGCGATCAGGGCCTTCGACCACAACAATCTCGGCAAAGCGAAAACGGTCCAACTCGTTGGAAGAGGGGTAGTTTTCGGCAAAGAAATCAAAGGCGTCTTGAAACAAGGGCTGGATAGCCCCACTCTCCAAAACATTAGCTCGGAAATGGTTTCCAGAGACCCCTTGCTCGTAATTTTTGATGGCATTTTTGATGAACCCAATGGATAATGAAGGCTCCGGTTGTTCATTTTGATCATCTCCAGACAGGAAATAATCGTCAGGTCCTCCTGTAGCCATGTTTTTATTGAAATTGATTTTAATTTCTTAAATAATTTTTGTTCTCAGCTTTTTATTAATTTATTGACTAAAACCTTAACCTTGCATGCGTTACCTTTAGGCAAGTGTAATGACAAGCCTTTAAACCTTTTTAGATCTCAAGAGGTGACGTAATATTTCTTCAGTTCTTCGCTTTTAGTTGTTCTCACTTCACTTGTCTTGATGGGATTTAAAGCCTTCAAACGAAAAACAATCCTACCGCTGATTCGTCCGTTTTTTGTAAAAATCTGTCTTACTTTTTATTTTGCTTTAGTTTAGGTTCTTTTGGAAGTTACTTAGAAATAACTACGTGCTCGAAGGACCAAAAATATGTGGGGCAAAAAACCGAAGGTCTCGTGGCTTTTAAATGAAAAAGGCTAAGACCAGGGGGGGTACCTTTGGGTAAATCGGGAAGAGGACTGTATTAGTAGTACTTAATGTAACCTTAGGTAATGCCAACCTTGGTTTTAAGCCGACATATTTAAAATGCTATCACCGTGTAAGATTGATTTTTATGGCTTTTTTAGACAATACTCCCTCTTAGTAGAGAGGTTTAGTGATTTCTTTTTAAGGAGATGGACGGACGAACCCAAACCTAATGACGAAAAAATAGTTTATTGGTGTTTTGAAGGCTAAATATCCCTGAACCCCTTCTTTTGAGAAAAAGGTATTTTAATCGTTGATCCTCGGTATTTAATCACACAAAAATGAAAACAATCCTTTATAACTTAATCTCTGTTTTTTATTCACTCTATACACATTTATTTTGAGATAATGACACAATTTCTATTTTGAAAAATATTTTATTTTTAACACACACAATCCCAGTAAGATCAAAATAATGGATCAAATAATCAAATAATGGATAAATAACTTTTGGTAATATAACTTGATGTTGCGATCTTGAATGTAACACTGGGACTGGGGGCATGGGCCCACCAGTCGCTATTTATAACTTTTTTATCTTCTGCTAGGCCTAGGCCTCACAAGTGTCTGCATTAGATATGTAAAAAATGTCCTTCCGTCTTTGTTGCAGATCCGGTTGATTTTTCGTTGGAAGGGCCTGTCTTCGTTGTTTGGTGTTGTTTGGTACGTTACGCGAAGAAGCGCGACCAGAAGAGCTACGCGGAGGGGGGAGGCTTCCGGCGAAGAGAACGAAGAGGCGACCTTGACCGTGATCATGAAGAAGAAGAGGGGGGGAGGCATCTCCTTCCGCAGAGGCTGGAAGGGAAAAATAAAGAGAGAAGCAGCTATGTTCTTTATACGAAGAAATAGGCTTAAGACGAAAAATTATTTTTTATTTATTTTGTTGATATTTTTGTTTCTCTTAGAAATAATACTATAAGAATATTTTTGTTTAGCATCTAAAAATCTCTTAAAAGATCACTAAGGTAAAATCAAAGAAAAAAATGGGCAATCCCCTTTTTTAGTTTTCTATTTGCTTATCTTAAATAAACTCTACATTTATACCCCCTTTTAAGGATTTTGAAATGCAAACTGTAATTGTATTATACTGTATGTGTTAGTTCATGCAAATGGAAAACTAAACTACGTTGTTATTGATCTTATTGCATTGGGTGTATAAAATATTTTCAACTCCTTTTTTTTTTTTTTTTATTTAAAAATAAAGGACGGAACTTTTGCTATTTTATTTTAAAGTTGGGCTCTCCTTAAAACCAGAATAAACAATTTCACCTTGGCCTGGTTGTTCCATATTAAAAACGCTTCCTGATTCCAAGGAGAACTCAAGAGTCTGCTTCTAATCTCAGGGCCCAGAAAATGCCCCAACCTGGCCTGGTTGTAACTATTGTGAGCATTCCAGGAGCCCCGAAAAAGAACCAATTGCTGGCAAAAAGGGTTATAAATTATTACAATTTTTA
>JAIXOW010000412.1 GCA_027486615.1 Oxalobacteraceae bacterium
CCTGCGAAGGTATAAGCGGCAAAAATTTGCCGCTTAACTTTGTACCGTTAATTCAAGCACTCAACGGATTTTTGACAGCCTCACCCTTCCTGCCCTCAAAAGCCTTACCAATCCTCAATTTTCAGAGCTTGGCTTGAAATTTGCATAGAGATATCTGAGGAAAAAATTATGCCTTCAGATATCACTTATTTGACAAGACAAGCAATGCAGCAAGCTGCGGTCCGCGCCAATGACGCCAAGACCCGTGCTGTTGCAGGCGGCGACACGTCTGCTGCCGGCCAAAAATTTAATGCCGTATTTAACTCAGCTAAAGAATCACAGCAGGTTTCAACTGCGCCTCCTGCTATGCATTACGCATGGGATAAAGACAATGCTGCGATGAATCAGTCGCAAGCACCGGCTATGGATACCAACGCGGGTGAATCAGAAAAGAAACCCAAAGAAAGCATGAATGATTGGGTGAATTTCATGATGCATCCACCTATGCTCTTGAAGATAGGCATGGTGTTAGCCAATCCCACACCTATCGGTGCCGCCACTGCAGTAGCATCGCATTTTTTAGGTGAAGCTTTGCTGCCTAAAGAAAAAGGCGTAGATACGCTTGATCAAAAACCAGTACCGTAATTTTCAGTACTTATCTTTACAATTTCAACATGTAAGCAGATAGTCTAAGAATTATCTTTGATAGAAGATACACTGCTCATAGTTTCTTGTTGTGTCTCTGCTATATCCGGTTGATATTCCAACTCCAACTCTGCTCTATCGACTAAATATTGGGGTAATGCTTTTTGAACAGCAACGCCTAAACGTTCAAAGTCTTTCGCTTTTTTAATCAGATTACCTCGACCGCTATACAGTTGATTAAAAGCCATCGTAAAACTACTTTTTGCTGAATCTAATTTACGCCCCAACTCTTCCATAGAAGCGATAAATCCTGATAGTTTTTGATACAACTGCGCAGCACTATCTGCTAATTCAGCACTGTGTGCATTTTGATTTTCAAAACGCCACAACTGACGCACGATATTCAAACTCGTTAGTAAGGTTGTCGGTGTCGCGACTAAAACATTTTGCTCTAGTGCTTTTTGAAATAAAGTTTCATCAGCACGTAGGGCTTCCACAAAAGCAGATTCTATAGGCACAAACATAAACACCATTTCAGGCGAATTAATTTCACCTAAATCAAAATAGCGTCTATCTGCCAGTTCCGTAATGCGCTGTGCAATTGCCGTAACATGTTCACGTAAAGCTTGTTTACGTTCGACTTCATCTTCCGCGTTCACATAACGTGTATAAGCATTTAGCGATACTTTTGCATCTACAATCAAATGTTTTTTCTGCGGCAGATAAATAATCACATCCGGACGCTGCTTACCTTCTTCTGTATTAAAACTCACTTCACGTCGGTAATCACTGCCCTCTTGTAAGCCAGAGCGCGCCAATACGTTATCTAATATCAGTTCGCCCCAGTTACCTTGTTTTTTCGCTTGTCCTTTTAATGCAGTCGCCAGATCATGCGCCTCTTCTGTCATCTGCTTATTTAATTCTTTTAACTGTGCCAGTTCAACCTTTAAAGCAGCTTGCTGCTGCGTGTCATGATAGTGAATCTCTTCTACTTTCGATTTAAACTCATTTAAACGCTCTTTAAATGGCGTGAGTAGTTGACCAAGATTTTGTTGATTCTGTTCAGTAAAGCGACGTGTTTTATCTTCGAGTATGGTGTTAGCGAGATTTTGAAATTCTTCTGTGAGTGCTTTTTTACTGCCCTCACTCATCTCACGTAAAAGTTTAATTTTTTCATCGCTTTGCTTGCGTTCTTCTTCTAGTCGCGTAGTAGCCGTAGCTAATTCTCGTCCTAACTCGCCAGCCTGTTGATGCAAGCTCTGTAGCGACCGTGCGTCTTCTTCATGTTGACCACGTAGCTGCTCTAGAGCTTGCTCCAACATCAACACTCTTTCCTGTCGCGCTGCAAGTAGCGCACCCTGTTTTAACTTGGCGATTAACCAAGCGATAGCACCACCGAGTACAGCACCAATAACGAGTGCTAGACCTATGGTTGTCAAACTATTCATACTTTTCTCCGCTGTGACTTACATATCAGTGTAGCAGTTCAGCCTAGCGATAAAGCACGCTTGCGGAAGCCCCTATTGCTCTGAGCGCAAAGCTTTTAAAAAGTATCAAAAACACAAGATGATAAAAAGCTTGACCCTTTAAATGAGAATGATTATTATTTGAATTCGCAACTAGCTCTTTTGATAATCACGCTTTAAAGGATGGTCAACATGAAACTACGTCACTTGATTTGTGCTCTAGCACTCTCGCCTGCTTTGGCATTTGCTGCAGATAATGAAATTACAATAACGATTAAAGATCACAAGTTCTCACCGGCAGAAGTGCGTGTGCCAGTAGGGAAAAAAGTGAAATTAATCATCGACAATCAAGATGCCTCACCCGAAGAATTTGAAAGTCATGAATTAAATCGTGAAAAAATTATTCCTGCGAAAAGTAAAGGTGTTGTGTATATCGGCCCTTTAAAAGCAGGTAAATATCCTTTCTTTGGTGAGTTCAACCAAGCGACTGCGCGTGGCGTCGTAATTGCGGAGTAAACGATTATGTTTGGCTCAGCTCTCATTATTTTTCGCGAGACTTTAGAAGCAGCTCTCGTCATTGGCATCATTGCTGCTGCTACGCGCGGAGTGAACCATCGAACTCTTTGGTTAATCATTGGTGTTACCTGCGGTGTGATTGGCTCTTTTATCTTGGCCGCTCTCACCGACACTATTGCTGATTTTGCAGAAGGTACTGGCCAAGAATTGTTCAATGCAGGTGTGTTGGCGATTGCTGTAGTAATGATTGCTTGGCATAACATATGGATGTCTACTCATGGCGCGGAGCTTGCGCGTGATGCGAAACGCGTAGGTAACGAAGTCAAAGATGGGCAACGTGAGCTTTCAGCAATTGCTATCTTGGTGGCACTGACAGTATTGCGCGAAGGTGCTGAAAGCGTTCTGTTTTTACATGGGATGGCAACTGGTAGTGAAACAAGCTTAATGAGTATGCTGACAGGTGGCGCTTTGGGACTTTTAGGTGGCGCCATAGTTGGTACGCTCATGTTTGTCGGCTTAATGCGTATTCCACTACGTTGGTTCTTCTCCGTTACAGGCACACTATTGTTATTGTTAGCTGCGGGCTTATCCAGCCAAATGGCAAAAATGCTGATTCAAGCTGATTGGATTCCTGCTCTAGCCTCACCGCTATGGGATATCTCCTCTGTTTTACCAACTAACTCCGTCATGGGCTCTATATTGCATGTCTTAATCGGCTATGAAGCCAGCCCCAGTGGTATGCAAATTGTTTTCTATGCTGGCACGATTGCTATCATCGTTGGACTTACTGCTCTTGTGCGTCGCAATCAACAACTGCAACAACAAACACCACAAGCTAAATCGGAACTTAGCGCAGGTACAACTTAATTCACTCAAGAGTGGAGTAAAGCTGCGCCAAGAGATTTTAATGACGTAGCTTGGTGTAATTTAATGTGAGCAGCTTATCTGCGCTATGATCGCAGCATTCATAACGCAGATAGGCTTCTTACTATGACTCGCCCCATACTCGACGAACAACATCTCCATCCTGCAATTCGTACTCAGATATCAAACTATCAGCACGATATTCTTCAGGAAGTACAAACCGCCATCACAAAGCATAAAGTAACCGTGGTCGGTATGGCACACAATCCTTATTGCATTCGTGCGACTAGCCTCTTAGAGAAACACCACATCCCTTGTCACTATCTTGAATATGGTAATTATTTTGGTAAATGGAAAGAGCGTGGCGCATTAAAAATGTGGACGGGTTGGCCCACTTTTCCTATGGTGTTTGTTGATGGTGTTTTAATTGGTGGTTATAAGGATTTAAAAAAACTGATCGACAATAAAGAACTTGCCTAAATAAAAACGCAGCTTGAGAGATCAACTCTTATTTGCTGCGTTTTTTCTCATCTGCACTATCAATCAAACAAAGACAAGCTAGTTTGCTGCAATACTTGTTCTTGCGCGAATAAATTCTTAGGTTCTAAGCTTCCGACTCGAATACCAATCAAACGCAATCTTTTCTCAAACTTCACCCGCTTTAAACATTCCCCTACTGCTTGTCTTATCACTGCAGCTTGATCAGTTGCTAGTGTGAGTGTGACATCGCGCGTCAGCGTTTGAAAGTCATCAAACTTTAATTTAATTCCTATTGTGCGACCCACATAATTTTTACGTTTCAAATCATCCGCAACGCGATCACACAATTGATCACAGATCGTTGTGAGCTTGTCTTTATCATGCTTCACATGGTAATCACGTTCGAATGTAGTTTCACGACTGATTGATTTAGGTTCTGAGTGCGTTACGACTTCGCGCTCATCCCACCCTTGCGCTACACGACTTAACCATAAAGCTGTGCTCGGTCCAAAATGATTTTGTAAGAATGCAGGCGACTGTGCCGCTAGATCAGCAATCGTTACGATGCCTAATGCTGCTAATTTCTGATTTGCTTTGGGCCCTATGCCGTTAATTTTTTTTGCTGCTAATGGCCAAATTCTAGTTGGTATATCGGCTTCTGTAAGAATGGTTAAGCCATCAGGCTTTTCTAGTTCAGAACCTATTTTTGCTAATAACTTGTTCGGCGCTATACAGATAGAGCAACTTAAATTTGTCGCTGTTTTCACTGCGTTTTTAATTGTTAAACCTAGAGTAGTACTGTCTTCGATGTGATCACTTAAATCAATATAGATTTCATCAATGCCACGATCCTCAATTAAGGGCGCAATCTCTGCAAC
>JAIXOW010000398.1 GCA_027486615.1 Oxalobacteraceae bacterium
CATTTGGACTGCTAGAAACAAGATTTTTCTTCTGATCTTATCAAGACCACTGTTTTTCAGAACTTCAACTTTTGCATCTTTAACTAACGCACATTGGATTGACGTCATCAAAACTTGATATTATCAAAACCACTTTCTGCTTCAGTTCAACTTAATTTTTCTGCTTTGCATCTTTAACTAATGCATATTGGATTGACGTCATCGGGCCAAAACAACTTCTCCAATCTTTGTCATCAACTTCAAAACAACTTTCGCTTCAAAACTCAACTTTTCCGATGTTGTATAAATCCCCATGATTTTCGCAGCCGCATCTCTCCACATACAACATTTCTGCGCGCCGAATTGACGTTGTATAAATTCACACGATTTTCGCAACAATTTCAACGCATTTCTACAACACAATTTTTCTCAACATTTTTCTGCAATTCACATACATGTTCGAGACCTCACCAAACGTATCTTAAAAACGCTTCATGTCAACGCAGTCATCTCTATTCGAATTAGTGGACAATTTTGATAGAGCACTTACTCCGTCAAACCGTCTCACGTACGTCTCACCAGATTTTACAGTCCGCATTTTCACGGAAATACTGTCACAAGTCCGTCAACGGCGCCAAGAGGAAAAACTCATCAAGCAACAAGAACAAGTAGAATTACAAATAGCCGCGCAAAATCAAAATGCAGTCAAATTCGCAGACCAAATCGAAGAAACAAATTCGCCAAAGTCAACAACCAAATCCAAGCAAACTCAAGCCAAAAAGCAAAAATCACGCGCACCAAAAGCAGATTATCAGAGACTTGATCAACTCAACACGCTTCTACAGCAGTGGCAGGTTTCACAACCTCCAGCATATTCTAAATGCCAGTCCCAATAATGAACCATAATTCTGCGTTCCAACAATATAATCAGACAGAAAGAGTCTCAACTTCGTCAAGACCAGTCCAGCCAATTGCGGTTCTACCATCACAAACGATTCAGACTAGAAGTCCTCCTCCAGCACAAAGGGCACACAGCAGAAGCCCACCTCCACCTCCACCACCAAGAGAAAGATCAACTGCAGACCGAGACTACAGCACCCTTCACATAAATGCAACATTATATGAAGCAACAGACCTTCTCAACAATCTGATTCACCAAACTAATCAAATTCATCACCTCATCAGAACCATTCATCATCAACTCAACGTCGACCTTCCATTCAGACACGTACAGAACTTACCAGAAGTCTACAACACAAGAAATCAGTCTTCACGACCATAGCTGCTTCCATGCCTTCAGAAGAATTCATTTCACTCAACAGACAAGTCAACAAGCTTTCAGACCAACTCAGCCTCGATAACACAAGATCTGAACAAATTGACACACTTCGCAAAACCATCAATTGCCTTGCTCAAATGTACCACATTTCAAAGCCAATGAATGCAGAACAAACCACTATCATCAAAGCATACCATAGAACGGTAATTGACATATACGACATCATCAAAAATCAATGAATAATTCGCAGCAACAAGCACCATCAACCGCCACACCGCAGGGTCCGGGCTCATCAAAACAACCTTCTATTGCAACAATCATTTCACCAGGGCAAATAACGGCTTTTGAAAACTTCATCACGCAATTAAATGCAGCAAATCCAGACTTGCCACATCAAACTACAATAAATCGACCATTGACATACCAAATTGCACTCACACCACCACCTCTGGAAACAGAGTTTCCTTATCCAGCAACAATCAGAACTTTCAAAACAGCAATCAACATCATCGCACATATTTTTCAAATTTTGCCAAGACGAACATATCAGCTCAAACCAGACAACAAATATCTGCAAAACACAATTGCCAGATGGTACACCAGACTTGAGACAATCATACCCTACATGAACACACAACAAAAAGAAGTCCTAGAAGAATCTTTGGAGTACACACAGAAAACAATTGCATGGTACTACAATTGCAACACGGAAGAACTACAGGAGCAACTCTTCATAACCACATCAGAAATCTACTCACCTCAAACTTTACTGCTCGAACTCATCCTTTGCTCACAAATCTTGTACGAAGTGGTTCCAAAGTCAGTACAAAAACACACCAAAGCAGCCACAAACAGCTACGCTCATCAATCAACACTATTTCAACTCATTCAGTCAATCATCGTTGCAAATAATCTACCTTTCGACCAATATGCAAATTCCTACTTCAGCAAACTAAAGGCATTACAGAAAGCAATTACCAAGCACTACAAACTACAAATCCCAGCAAGTCTACTACTTCCATCATATTACTGATCAACTATTTATGGCACTTCCGATCAGAGATCCTTTCCATGAACAATTCTACCATCTTCTCGAATTTATCAACAAAACCATCACGGAAACTACAACTCACGGAACCTCGCTGGTTGAACTCAAAAAAGAGACATCTCACATTCTTAGAAGAATACTCTTCGAAATTCAACGACAGTCAAGCCTCATTCACAGTCACCTACTTTCAGAAGAACAGAAGAATTTACTTCGCGAAACAGTCAAAGCCATCATTTTGAATATTCACACGAAATATAACACCAAGCCTGCTTCAGACCTTTTCGAGAAACCTACATTAATGGAATGATGTGCCCAAATTGCATCCGTCAAATTGCACTCCTATTTCTGATTCTCAGAATCTTCCAAATACTTCTACAGTATTATTATTACCACAAATTCGCAGCTGCCATCAAAACTCAGCCAATCACATTTCAAGAACCAGGTCCAACAATCTTCTAAATGTCAGTATCACAAGTTGCACTTTTTATGAGAGCTACACGTCGCATTATTCGAGAAATAAGACCCTACAGAGGAGACGAAGAGCTTATGTCAAAAGTCACAAGAACAGTCATTTTCTCAACTTACATGTGGCTTCGCGACATTTGCCCAGAAGAAACTCTAGAAGACACCAGAGACGTGGACCGAATCTATGAAGATTTAATGCACACCATTCACATTCGATTCTACACACATCAAATTGGTTCAGTCTATGATCAACCTGTCTAAGCAACACACATGTCAGCAAATCTTCTCATTGCACTTTCTCATCTTGGAGTCATAATACGCGATTACCTACCAACTATACCAGAAGAAGAAACCACAGCAATCAAATCTTTAAGAATCAGGCAACTCGTTTTCTCCTATTACTCACACATGCGTCTTTTACTTCAAGTATGCGAAATTAATGATCAACGACAATACTCTAGATGGGATTCTAAATTCAGAGAAATCATCAATGACATTCATCTCCATTTTGGCACAATTCAGACAGTCCCATACAACGAATGGCCTCAAACTTAATTCTCACCAAAATTAATTTGCAAATATGACTTCTCAACAATTAACAGAAGTATTCAATCAGCTCCATTTATTCATCGAATCATTGCCACAGCCTCAACATAATCAAACCTTGTCAGACTTTACAAGAGGATTCAACTACGACTTATTCAAGACACTCTCACCTAGGTGCTTTGATCTATATAACGAACAAGCCACCAGCCAAAAGCAGCAGTTGCTCACCAGCTTCGAATCAGTCAACACCTCAATTCACAACAAATGCCAAACAGCCCCAAAGTCAACTTCAAGAATTGCAATACCTCAATACCACGAAATCACATACAGCTTCCAACATCAACCTCAAACTACATTCAGGGAACCACCACCTCCATACCCAACTCAACATCATCACTCAACACACAACTATCAGGCACACATAACATCATTCAGTAATCCACAAGCAGGCACTTCAACAACACCATCTACACAACATCATCAACCTCTTCAGCATCAAGAACCTTCCACATCATTCAATCATCCACAAGAAGGCACTTCAACAGCATCATACATTCAACATCAAGAACCTTCCACATCATACAGTCATCCACAAGAAAGCACTTCAGAAACACCTCCCATCCATCAACA
>JAIXOW010000024.1 GCA_027486615.1 Oxalobacteraceae bacterium
CATGGGTTTTGTTATGTCCAGTGAATGAAAGCCAAATTTGCCTCCAGTTCTGCTTGCTGCTAAATCACTAAAGAAAAATTTCAATGTGTGTGACACAGTAGGAAATGCTAATTCATCCCAAGGTATTTCAGATTCTGTAAACAGTTTTACCTCTAGACTTTCTGTGCCTGCTGCGTAATCAATATCAAGTAAACGAGCACGATAAAACAAATGAACTTGATGCACATGTGCGACGTTCAATAAGCTAAAGAGTGCTTGCATTTCAATTCGAGCGCCGGCCTCTTCTAAGGTTTCACGTTCTGCTGCTTCGGCAGTAGTTTCATTGTTTTCCATGAAGCCCGCAGGCAGGGTCCAATAGCCATAGCGTGGTTCAATTGCACGTTTACACAGCAAGACTTGTGCTTCTTCGCCTTGGTCCCAAAGCGGAATAGCACCGACCACAACTTTTGGATTTTGATAATGTATGGTTCCGCATTGTTCACATACATATCGTTCACGCGTGTCGTCTTTTGGTATTTGCACAGAGACGGGGTGCGCGCAGTCGGAGCAATATTTCATAGAAGGTAAGCAGCTTGAAGCATTATGTGAGAGTGCTATTACTAGAGTCTTGAGTGTAACACTGGGATAAAGCTTGAATTGGATTTGCAATGCGCAGGGATACACTGTATATTTCGCACCTTCAGACGCGGGGTGGAGCAGTCTGGCAGCTCGTCGGGCTCATAACCCGAAGGTCACAGGTTCAAATCCTGTCCCCGCAACCAGTTATTAAAAATAAATCCCTAGTATTAGATGTGCTGAGGGGTTTGTTTTTTGAAATGCAATAAGCTGAAACAGGCTTAAACATTGGTTTTTTTATTTACTGTGTAGCTGAATTGAGCCCACATGATAAGCATCATGTTGGTGTGTGGGTGGATCAGAGTTAAGTTTCCACCTCATGACATTGTCCATGACTTGCACTATAATTCGGCTCAGCGAAGGTCATCGTTGTGGTCCTATCCTGTTACTGCAGGAAAGCTTACTCAACTCCCTTTGCCAGTCTTATCAGTCTTAATTGCGCCAGCCCCCAAGAAAAATTTACTCCGCCGGGTGAGCTGGTTGAAAGCATCAACGACTTTTTCTGGCTATGCCGCATTTTATGATGCAGGCACTGATTAATCGCTGCACACTGCAACCAACTAGTCTTACAAGAACCGGTGATGAATACTACTGAGGCGAAAAAAGTCCTCGAGACTGCACTTTTGTGCACTCATGAGGCACTATCAATCAACGATCTGAAAAAGCTTTTTAACGGATCGGAAGAATTAACTGAAGATGTAATGGATGCCGAAAGCATCAAGACCATGCTTGAGGAATTGGCGCATGATTGGTCTGATAGAGGCGTAGAGCTGGTGCATCTATCCACCGGCTGGCGTTTTCAAAGTCGTCCTGAGATGAAAATATTTTTGGATCGTTTGAATCCAGAAAAGCCGCCAAAATATACAAGAGCGACCTTAGAAACTTTAGCAATTATTGCGTATCGTCAGCCAGTCACTCGAGGTGATATTGAAGATATTCGCGGTGTTGCCGTGAGTTCGCAAACAATTAAATTGTTAGAAGATAGAGGTTGGATCGATGCCATCGGTCATCGTGATGTACCTGGACGACCAGCCTTGTTTGCAACCACCAAACATTTTTTAGATGATTTAGGTTTAACTTCATTGGATCAATTGCCTCCATTGCAGCAAATTGGACAAGTTGATGGACAAGGGCAAGCAGTATCCAATGTCAACGCAATGGAGCAAAATTTACAAGCGAGCTTGTTACAAGCCTCGATAGATTTTCCTGATGGTTCAGAAACAACATCAGATGATCAGGCACATACAATCACTTCAGTAGCAATTGGTGAAGAAGCTAGCTCAGAGCATGAAGATCATGACGAAGATCATGATCATGAAGACCACGAAGATGAACACGAAATAGACGATGTAACTGAACCTAACCAACCGCATCCACAAAGTACCAATGACCCAACCTAAGCCGAATGATTTTCCTGATCCTGTCAGTAGCACTACTGAGGGTGGGAGCGAGCATGTGCCGAATGATACTGAGCGTTCTCTAAGTGGCGATTCTGAAAAACGCAATGAATCAAAAGGTGCTCGACGTGGTTTGCGTGGTCCACGATCATTAAGACGCTCGCGCAACCATAATCAGTTTGAAAAAAATCCGGTTGGGACCAACTCAGAAACTCAGTCAGTTGAAGCTAAGTCAGCAACAGAGCAAACAGTACAAACAACACCAGCGACTTCAGGACCTCGATTTGGCGAACGTAAACCAAATAGAAATCCAAATCATCATCACAGCGGCAATCACTCCAACAACAACAAACGACCAGCAGGTCGCCCCGATCATCGCAAGCCACATGCTGCAGTGAATATGCATGGTGACGCTGATTCAGCGTTTAGTTTTGTGACTTCGGATTCATATGATGAACTCGCTGCTGCTGAAGATAAATCAGAATTCAATAAACCGCATCATCGTAATCACAAACCCGTTAGACGTGATTTAACTGCCGATGATGATGCGCCTAAGTTGCATAAAGTGTTGGCGGATGCAGGACTGGGTTCACGACGCGATATGGAAGAATTAATTATCGCAGGACGTGTTTCAGTCAATGGTGAGCCTGCGCATATTGGTCAGCGTATTCTGCCTGCTGATCAAGTGCGTATTAACGGTAAATTAATTCAAAGAAAAATCAGTAATAAGCCACCTCGTGTACTCATTTATCACAAGCCAGCAGGGGAAATTGTGAGTACTAGTGATCCTGAGGGACGTGCAACCGTGTTTGATCGTTTGCCCACTATGAAGTCATCTAAATGGTTGGCTGTTGGACGCCTCGACTTTAATACGGAAGGTTTGTTGCTCTTTACAACCTCGGGTGACTTAGCGAACAAACTCATGCATCCACGTTATGGCATTGAACGTGAATATGCAGTGCGTACCTTAGGTGAATTAGAAGAAGGTATGCGTCAGAAATTACTCGCCGGTGTAGAGCTCGAAGACGGCGTAGCGCAATTTGCAAAAATCGCTGATGGCGGCGGTGAAGGTGTGAATCGTTGGTATCGCGTCGTGATCTCTGAAGGTCGTAATCGCGAAGTACGTCGTATGTTTGAAGCAGTTGGTTTGACAGTCTCACGCTTGATTCGTACTCGTTATGGTGTGATGACTTTACCACCTGCGTTGAAGCGTGGTCGTTGGGAAGAGTTAGATGAACATGCTGTGCGTAGTTTGCTAGCGCAAAGTGGTTTAGAAAAAGCACCGAATGCACATAAAGGACAACCCGGTCGTCCAGGACAAAAAGGTCCAGGCC
>JAIXOW010000052.1 GCA_027486615.1 Oxalobacteraceae bacterium
CCTTCATTGAATTGGTTCTTTATAGAGAAACACAGATTTCTATTTTATAGGTAAATCAATTAGCACGGTTCATTTCCATGCAAAACATGCAAAATTGCATATTTAAGAAATGTTCCGGTCTAGTTGATTGTTGACTCGAGTCATTTTGAGGTCACTTCCGTTTATAGACCGTTTGAAAATAGAACAAACAAATTGTCTTCTTTACAAAACGATCTGAATTACTAAGTCAAAGATAGATTGATCGAAATTCAGCAATTTCTGCCAAAGGTTTCTTTAAACAAGAGCCTTTACGATCCATCATTCGATTGTGAACCTTATCTGGAAACAATTCAAGATTTCTCAATTCATCGCCATGGCAGCCCCCCTTGAAAAATCCAAGATTCAAATGGCCATCCTCAACGTGCGGAACCTACGCTACATCCTGGAACTCTTGGACTCGAGACACCTCTCTAACAAGCTCTTGGTAAATTTGCAACTTCTTTAACTTTTTTCATATTATCTCACCTATTCTTTAAAGTAATGAGGCGTAATTTATAACTTTAGCTCAACATGCTCGAGAAGGAGTCCTCTGCGCAGGAAGTTACCAGGGAATACTTGCTAGCCAAGTACGGGGGAGAAGCGTATTCGGCCGTTACGGACGCGCGCTGGGAAGAGGGGACGTACGAGCAAGACAAGGAGAGGTAATGGCACATCTTTACTTTAATCTTGTTCTCCTATTTGATATTAAAATGGGTCGAGAAAGTGTTTTGAAGAATCCTCTATTCTCACAGGTACGAAAATCTCCTTTGCGAAGCGGAACGCGAAGTCGGACGGCTCCAGATCATCATCGACGACGAGGAGGAGCAAGAACGCCTCAACAAAGAGGCCGAGGTGAGGGCCGCGGAACTCGAAAGATTAAATGACAGTTGGTGATAAGGTATTGTTTCTTTTAACTTTGTTTTAATGCTTTATCTCGACTTTTACGTTATTGTGAAATTGTAATTGGCCAAAGTTTATGCCATTAACATTGCAATAGAAAAACATTACATTGCTCAGCTTCACCACAAATTTATTGCCAAAACATTGTTGTGTCTTTAGTTTCCTTCAATTGCCATTATTTTACAGCTCAACTCTATTTTGACGAGGCTTTCAAAATTCAACCTCAGCCAAAAACCATAACTATCTCAGGTAAACACTCTTTAAGGACTTTAATTTTACCTTTACCTTTACCAAGGCCTTGCAATATTGAATTACTGCTTTCTTTTTTATGTTTAAACACTTTAACTATGCGCCTCATGCCCGTAAAACTATTTTTAGGAAAACATTGAACTTCATAATCGACCTCTTGATCAAATTTGTCGCATTTCATCCTAAAATTGATTGCTTTTATTAGAAATTAAACTCTTTTTTTTATTTTCCTTCAATTTTAGATGAACATTTCGTACAACTTCAATAATCTCTTTAGTCAAAACCCGGATCACAAACACAGGTAAAGGTTTTTCATCATTTAAGTTGAAATCTTTTTTGTGTTTAAACACTTTAACCCTGAGCTTATCTTGGCTAAATGCCGTAAAAGTATTTTTATTAAAACATTCTTTTCATCTATTTTTTGCAATATCCTCAACTTAATTACTTTATTTAAAAGCTTTACAAATTCAAGCGTTTGCACTTTTAGGAAAGAATGCAATTTAACATTGAAAACAATAATAAAAAAGCTCATCAGCAATTTCGATTTTTCTCATTCATCTAAGATTATTTTGACTTTCAGCAAAACTTCGTAACTTTGTCAGAACCTGTCATCGTCACTTTCCACACCAAAACTAAAAATTATCAACCAGTGAAACATTAGGTAAAGGTTATTGAACATTTTTACTTTTAACCCGCAAAAAAAGGTTTCTTTACACACTTTAACTTTGAACCTTAACTTAGCTTCTAACAGAACCCAATGCCTTAAGAATATTTTTGTAATAGTATGCATAAACCTAACATTTAACTTTAAGGAAGAGTATAGTCTTACTTAGCTAAATTTATTTTCGTATTAAATTCTAATCAACAAAATATATGGGATTTTACATTTCGAAATCTTCACTAAGATTATTTCAATTTTCAGGATATCTCGTTAGGCTCGTTCACCTCATCACTTTTGACACCAAATTTCCAAATCATAAAAAATACCTACAGGTTATTGAACATTTTTACTTTTAATCCGTTTAAGAATTACAAAACCGTTTAACTTTAAACCTTAGCTTAGCTTACTTTAGCTCACAACCTTAAGAATTTTTGTGGAATATTATGCAATATTAAACCTAACGTTGAGCCAACTGTTTCTTAAAGTAACAATAGCCAACTGTTACTTTAAGGAACAGTCTAAAGACATTTTCTGAGCTTTCTTTATTTTTGTATTAAATTCTAAATTATGTGTATTTACATTTTCTTTCACTAAATTCATTTATCTAAAGGAGTATGAGTTCATTAGTATTTCTTATAAGATCTATTTTTTTAATTTTACAGCCGGACCTCTCTCTTTTCGACCTCGTCAACATTATGATGCCTTAAGTGACAATAAGAAAATATCTTTTTAAAGCTTCTATAATATCATGTAAAATGTAAGAATATAATAAACGTGTTTAAGAATTAAAACTTTGTCCAGTGACTGGCGTTTAATAGAATAGTCTTAACGTAAGGAAACTTATGAAAATTAGCGGTTAAGTTTGGACACTTTGTTTTCCTACTACACACTTTAATGTTATTGATAACAATAAGCGAATATGTTTAATAGCTAATTGAAGATTTTACGAGTCTAAAACAAGTTTCTTAGTGTCCGCCGCTTAATAGGATCAGTTGATTGCCTTATTGACTCGTAATCTGATTACAAAAACGGTTAGTTTGTCGCCGCTTAATAGGATTACTTCACAACAATGTTTTTACAGTTATTTGCTGACTCAAGAATTTACGAGACAACTATGATATGAACTGTGTTTCTCTAATACTTAAGTATACTCTTAATATCTAATGAAAGGAAGCGATCCTTAATTATTTTCTCTTATCCTACAAAGCGGTAGACACTGAATGGGATCTCTAAAGTTCCTCGGCAATACAGTTTTTCCCTTTTGTCGTTGTCAACATATTATTTTACTATTTTCATTAAAGCCACAAAAAGTAAGATGAATTTAACGTACAGTATGATTTAATGTCATCTAGTTACTAAAGTATGTCATGATATGTATGCCCAAAGCCTTAATCGTTTTTATTTACCTTTCAACACAAAGATTTTAATTCCAAAATAGGTTTAAGCTTCACAATGTATTTCTTTAAAGCAAATGCGATATTGACCATTTCCTTGCATCACATTAAATCAGATGAAAACATCAGTGTAAATTATTAAACGTTGCTATTAGACTTGTTAATGAGACTTTTTGACAGATTCAGAATTGAGCTTAAATCTTCAACTTCCAAAGAAGTGCCCCTTGTGTTAAAGAGCCTGCAAAGTTGAACAACGAGATCCTTCTTTTTGCCGTTGCTCTCTTCATCTCTGTCTTTTGATCCGGAGTTAGAGTCGCTGTCTGACCGTCTTCTTTTCTGTCCTTCGGGTCTAATTTCGGCCACGACTTGCAGGTTTACCTTCAAATAAAAAACGAAAGATACTCTTAATTATGTTTCATCTTTACAAAGTTAAATTGACGAAAAACTTCACATCTTTGTTCTAACATTATTTAAAATGTTAACTCTGATTTCAGGAATTCAACGTATTCAAACACATGAAAGACTATTATTTTAAAAAATAGGAAATGTTTTTGAATTCCTTCATTTCGGAGATTAGACTTTACCTTGGCCAATAACGTTGTCGGGCCGTGAGAAAACAAGAGGAGTTGAATTTGCTTGGCCCTGCGAAATGCCAAATTCATCTGTCGGTCTTTTTGTGACAGCATCGAGCTTGTGTCAAGAAATCTGATGCTCAGTGTATTACAGCTTTCGGCTGTAAACGTGACCCCGTAGTGTGTCACGTTATCGTGCGTCAACGCAATTTCTCTGAATTTGACGTTTGGCATGGTGGGTAGTTGAAACGGACACGTCGAGATGGGCACGTAAGGATAATTTTTACGAATGACGATCAGGTCATATTGTCCGCTTATGTTCTCGGAAAACTTTAGAGTGTACATGACCTGACGTTTTAGTTGAAACGTTTCGTCTGATCTCACACTTCCGTCCGGAAACGACATCGACAATTGAGACTTTTGGCTAAGGAGCGTTTCAAAGTCTTTGTATCCGAGAATATTCTGCAGAAAGCAAAAAGTACTTTTTCAAATTTTGTCCTTAAATCACCTCAATAAAAAATCCATTATTTCAAAACAGGCATACCTGAGGGCCGTAGTAATCACTTTCGTTACTGTCGCTATCCATGATGCGCACCGTCAAACAAAAGTCTCTTTTGACTTAACTGTCAAATTTTAGTTTTAGACGATACTATTCCTTTCAAATAATATTAAATTACGCTTTTAAGCAATTTACCACAACTTTCACGATGCATTGTTTTCTCTTGTAAAACATTTCGCACAATAAATAAGTAAGTGCAATTATGTCTCACAACAGAATAATTTTTATTTAAGAAACGAACTATGTTAAGAAACTCGATGTTGCGTACAGTAAGATGTGTCGTTTTCTAACACGTTCTTCTTTGGGCCTCAGTGCAAAGCAACCTATTCTACATTTGCCTCATCCTTTACTAGCAAGTACTTATTTGTGCAAAAATAATACCATAATCGGTAGGCAAAATAAAGTAACGACTGTTGCCAACATTACAACATGGGCCTTGAAGATAAATGCATTAATCACAGGCTGTTTGGAAATGAAAGGGAAAGAATAAACGAAAAGAGCATTAAAAAATATCGGTTACATTAAATGAGCCCTCAAGATAAATGCACCCGTTAAAATTAATCACCTACCGGTCACTGTTGCCATTATTGCAAATAAATGTGAAAGAGACTTTTGCAACATTTCATTATGAATAAATAGCACTAAAAAAGCGGTTCAATTACATTGGCCCTCAAGATAAATGCATTGTCTCATCCGTTAAAATTAATTACCTGTTGCCATGAATGTGAAAGAGACTTTTGGTACATTATAACTTTCATCCGTAAATAGCACTTAATAATAGGTGTTACATATCAATTACATTGGGCCTCAATATAAATGCATTGTCTCATCCGTTAAAATTAATCACCTGTTGCCAGAAATGTGAAAGAGACTTTTGGTGCAACCGTAAATAGCACTTAATAATAGGGTTTACATGTCAATTAAATTGGCCCTCATGCATTACTTTTGGAGAATCTTTTTTCGGATAAACTACTCCATCTTCGATCAAAAAGTTGAAGGCTTGAGAGGGGCACAGTGCGCCCTCTCAAGCCTTCAGCCTCGAAAGGTTTATTTTCTTGCGCAGAACCCGCGCACCTTGTGACGGGCGACGGCGCCGCTCCCGCTGAGCTATCTCACCAGATGTGAAAGATGATGTCAAAA
>JAIXOW010000046.1 GCA_027486615.1 Oxalobacteraceae bacterium
AGAATGTTGTTTTCAAAGAAACAAGAAGGCGCTATTTTCTGGATATAGGCAGCTTTTAACGGATCAGATGGCAGTTGAGCAAATTTGAGAAAATTTGAGATTGTTTGGATAAACGGATCGAGTTGCTGTAAGGTCAATAAATCTTTGTCAAAAATGTTGATAGAAGAAACATTAAGTTGAGCAACAACATTTCGGCTGAGGAAGTCAGCTGCCATTTCATCCCCTTTTTTGTGTCTAATTACAAAATCGTGTTCATTCATTATTTGTTGCAATCGGTTCAATGTTTTGGTATGTACAATAGACAATTTTTCCAGAGGTTTATGATCAGTATAAAGGGTAAATTTTCGGCCTTTTAAATACACACTAAAGTGCTCTATGCCCCAACAACATGCAGTTAGTTCAGCTAAAAATGGTGTGTAATTTTTTTCATGTTTACTGAGAGAACGGGAGGCATAAGCAATAACATGTAATTGGCCCTTCTCATCAGCTTGGCATAGTATGGCACCACAACCTCCTTCATTTTTATCGTTGCCGGTGGCGGCGTCAACAATTAAGGCATAAGGCCGGTCTTTACGAGGGTAATTAACAACAGGTTCGGAACAAAGGGCTGATCGAAGTTCGTTAAAGGCTTGTAAAGCGAGAGGGGGGAGTTTGCCATCTCGCCAACGGGCATCCTTGCGTGTTAACGCATTAAGGGGGGAGGCAATGGCAGAAAAGTTTCGTATGTGAGTTCTGAAAAAGTTAGCAAGACCAAGAAATTGTCTAATTTGATGGACATTGACAGGTGCACGTGCATTTTTAACGGCTGCAAGTTTGTCTAAACCAGGGAGTATGCCCTGAGGCGTTAACCGAAAACCTAGATACGTTACATTGGTGGAGCCAAAGAAGCATTTTTTCAAATTTAGTTTTAAATTTGCTTTTCGTAAACGGTCAAAAAGAAGTTGCAACGATTGACGATGAGCAACATGGTCAGATGTGTGAACTAAAAGATCATCAATGTAAACTATGATATTACGTAACCCTTTAGTTGTTAGTTCCATTAAGCGTTGATACTGGGAAGGGGCGGAATGTAAACCTTGCGAGGTTCGAGTCCATTCGAATTGGCCTAAGTTATGTACAGTAAAGGCTGTATATTTTTGGCTATCTTGAGCTAGGGGAAGTTGCCAAAATCCACTAGAGAGATCTAGAGTAGAAAAGATGGTGCTACCACTACGGCCAATATCACCTATGCACTCTTCAACAGTTTTCATAGAATATTTATCAGTTTGGGAATTAGCATTAAGTTTGCGAAAATCAAGTACATATCGAGGGGAGCCATCCTTTTTAGGCACGACAAAGATAGGTGAATTATAGGGACTGTTAGTGGGTTGCACAATACCCATTTTGAGCCATTCTTTAACTTGTTGATTCAATTGATCACGATAAGATTCCGGAATAGGAAATTGTTTAGTATAAGTGGGTAAAGTATTTTTCAAATGAATAACATGTTCGTGATTAGTTGCGCAGCCAAGATCGTTAGAATTTTTGCTAAAAACATCATGATTAGCTAAAAGTAAATCAAGGTAAGATTCTTTTTCTGAGTCAGGGACCGTTAAATTTAAGTCGTTAAGAAATTGTTGCTTCTCATGAGCGAGAATGGGCAAAACAGGAGGTTGTTGTACTGCATTAAGTGAAGCAACAAACAAGTCGTTATCTATTTTTGTGATGGAATGCGGATTGACCGTTTCGAGAAACCCAATATTGGTGCGTTTAAGAATTTCCAGTTCTGCGGGAGAACAATTGTTTATTCTAACTGTCGTTTCACCAAGCCGATTAATTTGAACTAAACCGGGGCCCCCATTAAGGAGGGGGAGAGAGGGTGTGCCAATGTGGGCGAGACCAAGCGAGCCAGAGGGGGGGCGGTAGGGAGAGTCGGAAATAGTTGACACAGAAACAGAAACAGACGTTAAGGGAGGAATTTTCACAGTTTGAACTAATGAAATAGGAGCTAAAGCCGTTGGAGGCAATTGAATGGAATTGACAGTGGCAGTTTCAAATGAAAACGAGTTTTTATTTGGAGAAAAGACTAGTCCTAATTTTTTAATTGCGTCCATGCCCAAAATAGCACTTTGATTTAAGTTGGAGCATACAAAAACAGGGCTTGTGGCAGAGCGGCCATTAATAGAAAATGTAAGGTTATAGACGCCAACTATATTTAGAGCATGGGCCGAGGCCGTTGAGAGGTTAAACAAAGTGGGCAGACGGGGGGGTCGATGAGCAGGGGGAATTTTGCGAAATTCAGAAAGAGACATGCAATTAGCGGCAGCTCCAGTGTCGTACAGCCAAGTACTAGTAACCCCTTGAACCTTCATAGTAATAAAGGGACGATTAACAGAATTGTTGAAGAATGTAGAGCAAATATTGGAGAGGGAAAATGACGAAACCATTAATGAACAAATAGACAAAATTGTTGGAACAAATTGTATATTTTTCAGATGTTTATTTGCATACATATGAGGTGTTAGGTTACGAGTACTAGGCTGGATGGAGCAGAGAGGTAGCACTGGATTTAACTCTCTGCGAATTGAAAATCC
>JAIXOW010000139.1 GCA_027486615.1 Oxalobacteraceae bacterium
CAGATGTTTGAAGCCAGCATCAGCTACTTCAGCTACCAATTTGGGATTATCAAGAAGCATATCAATTTTTTCATCCATTTCAGCTAATGAGGAAAATGTAAAACAATTCGCCCCATCAGTAAATTCATTTGGAATTTGAATTTCTAACTCTTGAGATAAAAGCAATGCGCCGGCAGCAAGAATTTCCCAATATCTTGCGCAATCATATCCAGCTCCCATCACATTTATAGAAATTTTGCTACGCAAAAGGATATCGCGATAAATTGGTGTTTCAAAAGGTAAACCAATAATTTTTCTTGGCGCATAAGATCTTTCAGATGTATTGCCAATATAAAAATTTTTATTTTTTTTAATTAGACGCTGATTTACTGAATAGCGAAGAGTATTTGTTGCTAACGTAGCAATAAAAGATAAATTTACATCACGTAAAGATTTAGTCCCTGAAAAATATCTTTTTTCAGCCGCAAACGGAAGAGGAAATATGGGCTCACCGAAATCGTTTATGTAAAATTTATTTAATTCTCTTTTGAAAATAGCTTTAAATAAAATATCTTTTGGAATACTAAATTGTTGTGAATCACTACCATCCACGAAGACTTTATTGGGATTTTCTATCCCATGCAGTAAAGAAAGGCGCACTTTTTTATTGGAAAAAGCAATTATAAGGTCAGCATTATTAGCGTGTTTTTTTAAAGAATGATTACTAGATTTTGTAGCGTAATTACTATGCTCAGATGCGATTATTGTATGTCCAAGCGTAAGTAGACCCTCAACTAATGTTGCCGTTAGAAAATCGTATTTAGGAGATAGAACACAAACGATTTTCATTTTCTTAATTTTTAAATAAGCTTACACTTTAGAAAAAATTATGTTTGACTCTTATACTGTTAACTTGATACATAAAATATAAGGAACACATAATTTTAGATTAACTTGAGATTTATAAATTTACTTCTAGATGGAATACTTTTTTTATATCCTATACAGCCAGCTTAAATTAAATTTTATTAAACGCGAAGATGATATTTAAAAATTAATTAAGATCCATAAAAATAATGTTACACAATTATCCACTAAAAAATAAAAAATGCCAATATTGAGTATCGATAAAATTACTGTGATTATAGTCACCTATAACAGCGCTCACTGCATACCAGTATTAGCGCCGTCCCTTACTACTATTAAAAACATTATTTTTGTAGATAACGCTAGTGAAGATCAAACTATAGATTTTATTAACACTTATCTTCCACATTCCACAATTATTGCACTTGAAAAAAATAATGGATTTGGCACCGCAAACAACTCAGCGCTAGCATTAGTAAAAACACCTTATGCACTATTATTAAATCCTGATTGCAAACCCAAAGAAGATTTTTTTAATAAATTATTAAAATCTGCTGAAAAATTTCAAGATGCAGCAATTATTGCACCGCATCTCATACGCAAAGACGGCACCGCTGAAATTAACTATCGATGGCCAACCACCTATTGGAAATCAAGGGGAGATAAAGCAAACGGGCCATGCTGCGTAGGATTTGTTTGTGGCGCAGTGATGTTAATTAAATTATCCGAAATGCAGAATATTGGATTTTTTGACGAAGAATTTTTCTTATATTATGAAGATGATGATCTATGCCATCGTGTTTTTAAACATAAAAAGCAAATTATTTTAGACCCAGAACTTGAGGTTATTCATTATTCAAGGGGATCTGTAAAAGGCGGCAATCCATTGAAACATGAATTTATCAGAGGATTTCATCATGCACAGTCCAAATTATTATTTGAAAAAAAATATTTTGGTCAGCCTAGAAGCCGAAAGCTCAAGTGGAATACTCTGATTCTTGCGCTTCTCAATCTAATACCCAGAATATTAATACCTTATCCAAGATATCTAGCACGCTTAATAGGAAGAATTATAGGACTCACAACATCCAAATGAATTACTAACTTATTGAAGCCATCAAACGCCCCAAATATCGCATCATCTTCTTAAATCTAAACGTTGCTAGCGAAATACTTATTTTAAAAAGAGACGAAATAAAGAATTTCAGCCGCATCATACGCGCAGCCGTTAAGCCTTGATATTTTGCTATATAAATAATATTCGACTGCGCCATATAAAATCCGCCGTAATAATGCGCAATCAATGGTTTGTTATATTTTACTGATCCACCTAATTGATGGATAAGCCCTATATATGGAATGACTATGATTTGAGATTTTTCTTCAAAAACTCTCTGACAAATATCATCATCCTCAAAATATAAAAAATAAGATTCATCGAAGTAGATATTCTTTGAATTTTTTAAGTTTAGAAATAGTGCTGCTCCAGATGTAAAGCCCACGCAACATGCGCCCTCTGCAGCCAACCCCTTAGAGTTCCAATAAGATCGCGGCCAGCGATAGCTCACATCTTTTTCACCATTTGATTTTAATAATTGCGGCGCAATAATAGCCGCATCACTATAAATCTCAGCCCAATGATACAAAGATTCCAGAATTTCTATACTGATACTGCAATCTGGATTAAGTAGAAATGCATAGGGAGTCTTTACTAACTTTAATGCTTGATTATTCGCAGCTCCGAATCCTAAGTTTTTTGGATTTGTTACTCGAATTGCTTGCGGAATATCTCTCTCGACTAACGCAAGAGTTTGATCATCACTTGCATTATCAACAATGATTAAATGAGGAATGTTTTTTAAGACAGGACTTAATTCTTGTATGCAGTGCTTACTATTAAAAGTAACGACTATGACTGTGATCTGCGATAAAGACATAAATTTTTATTTTTATAAAACCGGCTTATATGAATGAATAAACTACCGCCCCAATCTACCCATTAAATAAAACTCATCATTTGGCCGCATCGAAATTACATTTGCCATACGATTTGATAATCCAAAAAAAGCGGTAATGGCGGCAATATCCCAGATATCTTCATCATCAAATTCATGCTCATGTAAGACGGCATAGTCTGCATCGGTTACAGCAGCAGCATCCAGACAAACTTTAATGGCAAAATCTAACATTGCGCGTTGACGCGGTGTGATATCTGCTTTTAAGTGATTTACTGCGACTTGATCTGCAATGAGTGGACTTTTTGCATAGATACGCAACAAGGCGCCATGTGCTACAACGCAGTAAAGACAATTATTTTTTGCACTAGTCGCAGTGACGATCATTTCACGATCTGCTTTAGTTAAATGCCCTGTTTCCTTTAGCATCAATGCGTCGTGATAAGCAAAGAAAGCACGAAATTCATCGGGTCTATGTGCCAAAGTCAAAAAGACGTTTGGTACGAAGCCAGCCTTTTCTTGTACTGCTAATATTTTTTCACGGATATCATCAGGCAGATCTTTTATCTCTGGCACAGGAAAACGAGAAATAGATTTTGTATTCGCTACTGTCGTACTCATACTGACTCCTTAGCAAACTGCAGATGATAAAGGTGAGCATATAAACCTTGCTGGGCAAGTAGCTCTTTGTGACTACCAATTTCTGCGATTTTGCCTGCGTCTAATACAACAATACGATCTGCATGCTCGATAGTAGAAAGTCTATGCGCAATGACGAGTGTAGTTCGCCCTTGCATGAGTTGATTCAATGCAGATTGCACTGCACGCTCTGATTCAGTATCTAATGCTGATGTAGCTTCATCTAAGATCAAGAGTGGCGCATCTTTATAAATCGCGCGTGCAATGGCAAGTCGCTGTCTCTGCCCGCCAGATAAACGCATGCCATTGTCACCTATCTGAGTCTCTAGGCCTTGTGGCAAGCTAGCAATCACATCATCTAAATGCGCAGCTTTAGCCGCGGCTTGTACGCGCTGCATATCAAGCTTTGCATCACCATACGCAATATTGGCAGCAACGGTGTCATCAAATAACACCACATGCTGACTGACCATCGCCATTTGTGAACGCAAGCTAGGCAAGCTAATGTGCGTAATGGGTGTGCCATCTAATAATATTTGACCTGAAGTTAGTGTAAAAAACTCCGGTACTAAATTTACTAGTGTAGATTTACCTCCTCCTGACAACCCAACTAATGCGACTGTTTCACCTGGTTGTATAGCGAGGTTAATGCCAGTCAGTGCTGCGCGTGTTTGTGTTGGATAGGTAAATCCCACATCTTTAAATTCTAAGCTTCCTTGCGCACGTTCAGGCAAATGTATGCCATTGGTTCTTTCAAGTGCGGCATCAATGAGTTTGAATACTGTTTCACCAGCTGCTAAGCCACGTTGTAATGGGCCATTCACTCCCGCTAAATGTTTAAGCGGTGTGAGTGTCATCAACATGGCAGTGATGAAGGAAGCAAAATCACCTACGGTGACGTTACCTTCATTCGCTTGCAATAAAGCGATCATGATAATGACGGAGACAGCAAATGAAGTGGCAAATTGCGTAATGGGTTCAGTAGTAGCCATGGTGCTTGCCATGCGCATGGTAAAGCCCCTCAAGCGTGAAGAGCGCTGTGCAAAACGTTGTGCTTCATATTGTTGGCCACCAAATATTTTAATGACTTGCTGTGCACGTGTTGTTTCTTCGATGGATTGCGTTAGTGCTGCGTTAATTTCTTGGAATTCTCGGATTAAGCGTTTTAGTCTTTGTGCTGTCAGTCGCACTACCACTGCGATGATGGGTATGATGACTAGTGTTACTAAGGTCAGCTTCCAGTTCAACCAAAACAAATAGCCTAGCAATCCACACACAGTTAAAGTGTCGCGGATTAATGTCACCAACACGCTACGTATCATTTCCAGTATTTGCTGTACTTCTAGCATCATGGCGTTAATCACTGTGCCTACGGATTGTTCGCCATAAAATCCTAGCGGCACATCTAACAAGCGCTCAAACATACTTTGCCGCAGGTCAGTCATTAAACGACTAGATACCCAAGCCATCATGTAGTTAGTGGTGAAGGTAGAAATTCCACGTATGACAAACACACCAACCACAAATAACGGCACTAACCATAATGAAAATGTACGAGGTCCCGCAAAGCCTTTGTCTAACAGCAGTTTCATCAGACCTGCCATCGCTGGCTCTGTGGCTGCGGTTAAGACCATACCAGCAAGAGCGATCAAGATACGGCTCTTGTGTGGGATGAGTAAACGCATGATGCGTTTAAATGTCTGGGAAGGACTCATAAAGATTGGGAAAGACTCTGTTGTTTTATTCTGCAGTGGCTAGTTTGTTTAATATTCAAACCAAACATTGTCAGGGCTTAGCCATTCACACAGTGAGGTACGGAGTTTTTCGTCTGCGCGTACTCGCCATTCATCAGACAACCTTATCTCACTCAGTGCGCCATTTTTAGTGTATTGAACGACGATAGGACAAGATAATTCATTTTGCTGGAATGGCTGAATTAGTTCGCGCAGCTTAACTGCATCTGCCTGACCATTTAATGAAAGACGTAATGCTTTTACAAAATTCGCACGCGCACTCGCGATATCCATCACTCGTTCGGCAGTGATCCGCAATCCACCTGAAAATCTGTCTTCTGAAACTTTGCAATGTACCGCCAAAAATTCATCTTCTTTAAACAACGCACGATTCGAATCGAAGACTTCGTTATAAACCGTGACTTCAACCACAGCACTCATGTCGTCTAAGCTCACGATCACCATTTTTCCGCGCTGAGTCATTTGCGTACGCACACCAGAAATAATGCCTACGATAAGTCTTGAATCACGTGTAGGCGTTAAATCAGCAAGTTTCACTCTAGCGAATCGTCGCGCTTCTGCTTCATAGGATTTAAACAGATGACCAGACAGATAAAAACCTAAGGCGGCTTTTTCTTCTGTGAGTTTTTGTTTTTCACTCCACGGAGCTACTTTGACGTATTCAGGATTGGTGGTCGACATTTCATCAACATCGCCAAACAAACTCACCTGATTGGCTGAAGCTTCTGCTTGCTCAGCACATTCCATCGCAAAACCAACTGAAGCTAACAGTATGCCTCTATCAACATTGAAGGAATCGAATGCGCCGGCTCTAATCAAGGATTCTATAGTGCGACGATTAATCTGACGTTTATCAACCCGACGTATGAAATCAAATAGATCAGTAAAGCGTTTTTCTTGACGTGCAGCGATGATAGCTTCAATCGCATTTTGTCCACTACCCTTGATAGCACCTAAACCATAACGTATACGATCAGCTTTTTTACCTGCATCAGCAACAGGCGTAAAACGATATACCGATAAATTAATATCAGGTGGTAGCAATGTGAGGCCACAGACCTCGGTTGCATCTTCCACCAAGATTTTAATTTTATCTGTGTCATCCATCGCCATCGATAAGTTAGCTGCCATAAATGCAGCTGCATGATGCACTTTGAGATAAGCAGTGTGATAAGAAAGTAAAGCATATGCAGCAGCATGGGATTTATTAAATCCATAGCCTGCAAATTTTTCCATTAAGTCAAAAATTGCATCAGCTTGGCTTTCATTCAAGCCATTTTTCTCAGCACCAGTTCGGAAAATTTGACGCTGTTGCGCCATCTCTTCTGGTTTTTTCTTACCCATAGCACGGCGTAATAAGTCAGCGCCACCGAGTGAATAACCACCAATCACCTGCGCCATTTGCATGACCTGCTCTTGATAGACCATGATGCCGTAAGTCTCAGAGAGAATCGATTCAGTACGTGGATCGGGATAATCAAATCGTTCGCCATGTTTGCGTCGACAAAAATCTGGTATCAAATCCATAGGGCCGGGACGATACAATGCAACCAAGGCAATAATGTCTTCGAAGCGATCTGGTCGCGCATCTTTCAACATGCCTTGCATGCCACGACTTTCTAACTGAAACACAGCAACTGTTTTTGCTTGCGTCAGCAATTGATAAGTAGATTTATCATCGAGAGCTAAAGTCTCAAGATTAAAATCAGCCATAGCTGGATCAAGATGACGAATAGAGCGCACTGCTCTATCGAGTATGGTGAGCGTAGTTAAACCTAAGAAGTCAAACTTCACTAAACCAACTGCTTCTACATCATCTTTATCATATTGAGAAACTACGCCTGCATCACCACCTTGTGTATACAGAGGGCAGAAATCCGTTAACTTACCCGGCGCAATTAATACACCACCAGCATGCATACCGACATTACGCGCTATACCTTCGACTTGTTGTGCAAGATCTAATAACTGACGAACTTCTTCTTCATTCTCTTGACGCTCTGCAAGTTGCGGTTCTTCAGTTAGGGCATCGGCAATAGTGACTAACTTACCTGGCTTAAAAGGAATGAGTTTAGAAATGCCATCGCAAAAGTTATATCCAAAATCGAGTACGCGACCTACATCACGTACTGCACCTTTTGCAGCCATGGTGCCAAAGGTAGCAATCTGTGACACTGCTTCTTTGCCATAACGATCTTTAACATATTGAATGACACGATCGCGACCTTCCTGACAAAAATCGATATCGAAGTCAGGCATGGAAATACGATCAGGATTTAAGAATCGCTCAAATAGTAAGTTATAAGCCAGTGGATCAAGATCGGTAATAGATAAAGAATAGGCAACCAGCGAACCCGCACCAGATCCACGACCAGGACCTACAGGTACACCATTTTTTTTTGCCCATTGAATAAAATCAGCAACGATTAAGAAGTAACCAGCGAAACCCATCTTAATGATGGTGTCGGTTTCAAATTTCAAACGCGATGTATAACGTTCACGTTCTGCATCACGCTTTTCAACTTGTGGATAAAGTTTAACCAGACGCTGCTCTAATCCAGCACTCGCTTGCGCAATTAAAAATTCATCAATCGTGACGCCACCTGGCGTAGGAAAATCAGGCAAACGTGGTTTACCTAATTCCAGCACTAAGTTACAGCGCTGTGCAATAGCGACACTATTGGCTAAAGCTGCAGGCATGTCGGCAAACAAACTTGCCATTTCAGCTTGCGTTTTAAAATACTGTTGATCCGTAAAGCGCTTCACACGACGTGTGTTAGCGAGAATCTCACCCTCTGCAATACAAGTGCGTGCTTCATGCGCAACAAATTCTTCTGGACGCAAAAATTGCACGGGATGTGTAGCAACCACAGGTAATTTTACTTTCGCAGCTAACTGCGTCATTTCACGCAACAAATTTTCTTGCTGCGCATTGCCATTACGCTGCACTTCTACATAAAAATTGTGTGGAAAAATTACTGACCATCGTTGTGCACAACGTTCGGCTAATGCTTGATTGCCATGCTCTAGTGCTGAACCTATATCGCCTAACGCAAATCCTGACAAAGCAATCAAGCCTTCTTTGTCAGCACGTTGTTCTAACCATTCAATTTTTATTTCAGCGCGCCCACGATGTAAGTTCGTTAACCATGCGCGTGAGAGTAATTCACAGAGTTGCAAGTAACCGGTGTGATTTTTAACGAGTAATAGCAAGCGATATGGTTTGTCGCTGTCCTCTTCATTACTAATCCAAACATCACAGCCAATCAAAGGCTTCACACCTGCGTTGCGTGCCTTGTTATAGAACTTCACCATGCCAAATAAATTCGACAAATCCGTCATAGCTAGTGCCGGCTGTTGATCAGCTGCGGCAGCTTTGACGACTTCATCGATACGGACTAAGCCGTCAGCAATGGAGAATTCGGAATGCAGGCGGAGATGGATAAATTGCGGGGTACTCATACCCCTATTTTACCTGCTGAGGGGGGCTGAATTACACTCAAGTTGGGCTACTTGCGTGATTTAAGTAATGGGATTTCTTTGCTGAGCAAGCCCCGCTTATAATGAGGGTTATTAGCACTATTTGTTCTTAACTATCATGCAATCTTCAGCCCCATTTATCAATATAGCAGCTTATAAATTTGTTACGTTTAACGATACTGTTGAGCGTCGGGCTTCATTTCAGGCGATCTGCCACGATCTTGATCTCAAAGGCACAATTTTGCTCACCCCAGAGGGGATTAATCTCTTCTTGGCCGGAACGCGAAACAATATAGATAAATTTTTAGGCTGGTTGCGCCAAGATTCGCGTTTTGCTGATATCGAGGTCAAAGAAAGCCTATCAAACGAACAACCTTTTAACCGCATGCTGGTGAAATTAAAAAAAGAAATTATCACTATGCGTCACCCTCTGATACAACCTGAGCTAGGGCGCGCACCTGTCGTGAAAGCAGCAGATCTGAAACGTTGGTTGGATCAGGGACATGATGATGCAGGCAAACCGGTTGTGATGGTTGATACCCGTAATGCATTCGAAGTGGATGTAGGCACTTTTGAGAACACGATAGATTATCGTATTCATAAATTCAGTGAATTTCCAGAAGTCATAGCGCGTCACAAACCTGAGCTAGATGGAAAAACCGGGGTCACGTTTTGTCCTGGTGGAATCCGCTGGGAAAAAGCGGCAATCCATATGCAAAATATTGGCTATGACAGCGTGTATCAACTCGATGGCGGAATACTAAAATATTTCGAAGAAGTAGGCGGCGCACATTACCAAGGCGATTGCTTTGTTTTTGATTACCGTACTGCACTCAACCCAGAACTTAAAGCAACAACTACAGTGCAATGTTTTGCTTGCAGGGCTGTTGTGACAGCGCGCGAGCAAATCTCCCCTTTATATAAAGTGGGCGTCTCTTGCCCACACTGTGCGCAGCAAGCACAAGCCGCTTAATGCGCAATGCATGATGAATCAGGCATGCGTATATTCTATTTCAGCTCACTAGTTAGCTAAATTTCATGGGCTATGTTGGGCGTTTCGCACCCTCACCTACCGGTCCTTTACATGCAGGTTCATTACGGACTGCTGTAGCAAGTTATTTAGACGCTAAAGCACATCAAGGTTTATGGCTCATACGAATTGAAGATCTCGATACACCACGCAATATCCTCGGTGCTGATCACGACATCATTACAACATTAGCGACATGTGGCATGCATGCTGATGGCGACATCGTCTGGCAAAGTCAACGTCAACATCTTTACCAAACTGCGTTTAATCAGTTACAAGCATTTACCTATGCCTGTGCTTGCAGTCGTAAAGAAATCGCAGATTCACAAACACATATCGGCAATGATGGTGCAGTGATTTATCCGGGAACCTGTCGCGATGGAATCGCAATGAATAAAGTGAATCGTTCATGGCGTTTACGCGTTCCGGATACTACAGATTCTAAAAACAAGATTATTTTTATAGATCGTTGGCAAGGTCTGCAAGAAGAATCACTTGCTACGGACACCGGTGATTTTGTTGTCAAACGTGCTGATGGTACATGGACATATCAACTTGCTGTGGTGGTCGATGATGCTTTGCAAGGAGTGACGCATATAGTGCGCGGCGCTGATTTATTGCATTCAACAGCGCGACAAATTTTTATACAGTCTCTTCTGCATGCACCAACGCCTAGCTATCTACATGTACCGGTTGTAACGAATACGCTAGGCGAAAAGTTATCCAAACAAACTGGCGCAGAAAAACTGGATCTTACACAGCCCATAGAAATTCTTTTAACTGCAGCAAGAGGATTAGAGCTTAAGCTAGAAGAGCAAAGTGTAAAATCAGTAGAGAGTTTTTGGCAGCAAGCTATTCCTGCTTGGGCTGCTCGATTTTTATAATTTGCCTACAGCTAGATATTAGCGTTTAACAACGCCACCCAATAAAGCAGCACGTTTTTGAGGTTGCGCTGTTTTATTTGAATTTTCTTTAACTGGTTCATTTACTGGTGCTGCAGAAGTACTCGCTTCATAAGGCTTTAAGAACCAAGGATCAATTTTTTCTTTTGGTGGCACATAACTTTGCTGACGATCTCGACCACGTGATTCTCTGCCCCTTGCAGATGATCCTCTATCAGCATTTCTATCACTACCATGCTCTGTATCGCGACCATCTGCTCTCGACGCACCAGAAGCAAAACCTTCTAATTCAACCGGTGTGAGTTTTTGTTTAATCAGCTTTTCTATATCAGCAAGCAAACGCGTATCTTTATCAGAGCAAAGAGAAATAGCATCGCCAAATGCACCAGCACGACCGGTACGACCTATCCGATGGACATAATCTTCTGCGCTATAAGGCAAATCATAATTAATCACACAAGGTAAATCAGAAATATCTAAACCACGCGCAGCCACATCAGTGGCTACTAACACATCAATCGAGCCATTCTTGAATGCTTCTAATGCAGCCATACGTTCATTTTGTGTTTTATCACCATGAATCGCTGACGCTTTCACGCCTTTACGTTCTAATTCGCGCGCAAGTCTAGAAGTACCAATTTTTGTATTCGCAAACACGAGCACTTGCTTCAAATCGCGACCACGAATTAAATGCGCTACTGCTTCACGTTTATCTTCTTCATCAACTTTATAGACAACCTGCGTTACTCTCTCAGCAGTCGCATTACTTCTTGCCACCTCAATCAACACAGGATTTTGTAAAAAACTCGCTGCAAGTTTTTTAATCTCAGGCGAGAAGGTCGCCGAGAACATAAGGTTTTGTCTTTTCTTAGGCAGCAAATTAATGATGCGTTGTAGATCAGGTAAGAAGCCCATATCCAACATACGATCTGCTTCATCCATCACAAAAATTTCTGTCTGCGATAAGTTGACTGTCTTTTGCTGTACATGATCGAGCAAACGTCCAGGCGTTGCGATCACAATTTCTATACCACTGCGCAATGCAGTCGTTTGCGGCGCCATGTCCACACCACCAAACACAACAGTAGCTCGTAAAGGTGTATGACAAGAATAGGCTTTTACATTTTCTGCTACTTGATCTGCTAACTCACGCGTAGGCGTCAAAATTAAAGCGCGTACAGGATGACGCGCTGGTGAAGCACTAGTATTAGCATGCGCTAGTAGTAACTGAATAATCGGTAAAGAAAAACTCGCTGTCTTGCCTGTTCCCGTTTGTGCAGCACCCATTACATCATTACCCTGCAATACAACGGGTATCGCTTGCGCTTGAATAGGTGTGGGATGGGCATAGCCCTGATCAGTCAGTGCCTGCAAAATTGCGGGAGCAAGGCCGAACTGATCAAAGCGTGGAAGCTCGGTTGGTGTTTGTGATGACGACGTTAAAGTTGCGTCTGGAATTGAGTCTGGGTCTGACATTCTGTACTTAGTGTTTAGCGCTGCAGTATAGCACCCACCCCTTGTCACACCAATCTCACCCTCTATCAAAGTGGGCGATAAAGGTATTTTTTATTATCAATTTTATAAAATCTCGCCATATGATGACGAATTCTTAAAAACTTATCGCCCTCAACACTTAAATCGCAAGATTCTGCTTTAGAATTCAGGCAATGTGAATTTTTGGAGGTTGCTGATATGGCTGAAGAAGTAAACAAAGGTGTATTAATGGTGGGTCAAGGCGTGATTATGCGTGGCGAAATCAAAGTCCCTAGCATTGCATTAATTGATGGCACTGTTGATGGCGTGCTCGAAGCTGATGTCGTCAACATCACTGAAAATGGCACCATGACAGGCACCACCACTGCGAGCCGAGTTCGCGTTGCCGGTAAAATTAATCAATCCACTACGGCTCGTTCTGAATTGTTCATTACTAAATCTGGATCAGTCACTGGTACCGTCGCTTACGGTGAACTAGAAATTGAAAAAGGCGGAGTGTTTGAAGGAAGTGTCAGCAGCACGAAATAAAAAGTAGTCTTGATACTTCATCAAGACTAGTAGAAAAGCCCCTTAGTTCTAAATGGACTAAGGGGCTTTTTTTATATCTATCTCTTAATACTCAGAAAAAATCTCGAGAACTGAGAATCAAGTCTCAGTTGTTAATCGAATTTCTGCGCTCTCAATGCACTATTCCAATTCTGCTTCAGTACAAGTATCTGAAGCTCTCTCAAATTTCATATCCGCAACTATCTCACCACACCTAAAGAAAACTTTCTGTTCTGCACTTTAATTTTTTCTTTGATTTATCCAAATTTGCTTAATGAGACTAGAAAGAAAACATTTCTTAGTAGTATCTAAGAAATAGATTTTCATTTGAAATTCAAATCAGTATTTCTTGAAATCTCTCAACTTTGTTCTATTTTTACAACATATTTGGCATATTTAATTTAGAAATTATTTTATTTCTGAAATTGATCAGGAGCACGACATGAAATTAAGTTACGAAAAGAATCGAATAGATTTTTCGAACATTTTCCCGATTATCGGCAAATTAAGAATTAATTCCGAAAAGAAATTTTATAAATCCCAAGCTCAAGCAAGAGCCTATTTTTATTTACTTTTAAAAGGTTTAGATAATGAATCCTCTAAACAAATCATTAACTACTCCCATTCAAACCCAGATCCCTGATCAAGAAAAAAATCAGCCAGGGACTAAAAAGAATCAAAAAGAAAATACTATTGCTAATTTAAGCAAGCTTTCAAAATTTCACATCAATGCTAAAGTAAAAAGTGATGTAACAAAAAATATTAATAATGAAATAAAGAAAACTAATTATGATGAAATCATTACATTCAAATATTTGATAGATAAAAAACCTAAAACAAATGACGATGTAAGATTTGGATCGAATGAACAAAATGATCTTTATGAAGGTCTTTCACCAACCGCAAAGCAATATGCAAAAAATTACGGTTTAACTCGTATTGAAGCTGCAGCGATTCGTGCATATACTCAAGATGGTTTCTACACACATATTAATAATAAATTTCGCACTCTTGATCTTGAACATATTGATATCTCAGATGCAAATGCTTTAAAAAAAGGTGGAGTCAAAACATCAGATTTGGCTGAATTAATAGCAGCCTTGATAAGAGGTTTACGCAAATTACCCCCAGCTCAAACTAGTGAAACTTATTTTACATCTGCCGGAAGAAATGTGAGTTTACCTGAAAATGAATTTAAGCTTTACATACAGGATGCTAAAGTTACAGTCTCAGCATTTTTATCGACTACCGATTCAGCTGATGAGATGATTACAGATAATTGGTGGAATAACAAAGACCATGCATTATTCATATTCCAAAAAATAAATGGGAATGGGCGCGGTATTTCTATATTTAGTGATTTTGAAAATGAAGCGGAAATTCTTTTTCTTCCTTACACAAAATTTGAAGTGATATTTAGAGGCGAACCTACGTTAACGACTCCTGGTGTTTCTTCTTCTGGCAAACCTTCAAATAAGGAAAAAATAGAGAAAATACTTATTTCGCTTCAGGAAATATAAAAAGTTGTATCCCCATGTTGAACTCTCCATCTATCTCATCAACATTTTTCGGAGAAGTTAAATATAAAAGCAAAACCCGCGCAGTTGCGCGGGTTTTGTCATTTATTGGTGGGCCCCCCGTGAGTCGAACACGGCACCAACGGATTATGAGTCCGCTGCTCTAACCAACATGAGCTAGGGGCCCTTTAACCTCAGTAGCGCTGATCCATTTTTGGATTTTATCGCGCTTAAACCGTCGCAGCGTAAAAACTGATTTCGATACAACGGTTTTATCCGAAATTAACCGCCTTCGAGGAAGCTCTTGAGCTTGTCAGAGCGTGAAGGATGACGCAGTTTACGTAATGCCTTCGCTTCTATCTGGCGTATACGTTCACGTGTCACATCAAACTGCTTACCTACTTCTTCGAGGGTGTGATCAGTCGACATCTCAATACCAAAGCGCATACGTAATACTTTTGCTTCGCGAGGTGTCAATGAATCCAACACATCTTTAACCACACCGCGCATAGAAGCATGTAATGCAGCATCCGCAGGTGCGAGTGTGTTGTTATCCTCAATGAAGTCTCCAAGGTGAGAATCATCATCATCACCAATTGGGGTTTCCATGGAAATCGGCTCTTTAGCGATTTTCATGATCTTACGGATTTTATCTTCAGGCATTTCCATCTTGATCGCCAGTGTTGCTGGATCAGGTTCAGCACCTGTCTCCTGCAAAATCTGACGCGAGATACGGTTCATTTTATTGATGGTCTCAATCATGTGAACCGGAATACGGATAGTTCTCGCTTGGTCAGCAATGGAACGGGTAATTGCCTGACGAATCCACCATGTTGCATATGTGGAGAATTTATATCCGCGGCGATATTCAAACTTATCTACCGCTTTCATCAAACCGATATTCCCTTCTTGGATAAGATCCAAGAATTGCAAACCACGGTTGGTGTATTTTTTAGCAATCGAAATAACCAAACGTAAATTTGCTTCAGTCATTTCACGTTTAGCTTTACGTGCTTTAGTTTCGCCTGCCGCCATCTTTTTATTGATGTTACGCAGTTCAACTAACGGCAGCACTACACGTGCTTGCAAATCAATTAGCTTTTGTTGCAGCTCTTTGATTGTTGGCACATTACGAGCTAAAACTACACTGTAAGCATGATTACCTGTTACTTCACCATCTATCCATTTCAGATTAGTTTCATTACCTGGGAAAACTTTGATGAAATGCGGTCTAGGCATGCCACATTTATTCACTGTGACATCTAAAATTTGTCTTTCAATTTGACGAACTTCATCTACCTGACCACGTAAGGTATCGCACAGCTTTTCTACAACTTTCGCAGTAAAGCGTATGGTCATGAGTTCTTCAGTAATTAACTCTTGCGCTTTAGCATACGCTTTAGAGTTGTAACCTTCCTTCTCATACGACTTACGCATTTTGTCGAATTGCGTTTTGATGTTGGCGAATTTTTCCAACGAGTCGCGCTTTAATTGCTCAAGCTGCTCAGCAGAAAAACCAGCAGCGCCACCATTGGCGTTACCTTCTGCCTCTTCGTCTTCTTCATCCTCGTCTTCATCGTCATCTTCTTCTGCTGCCGCAGCGGCGGCGGCAGCGGCTGCTACTGCAGCAGGAATCACATCCGGTTCGACCGCATTAGGATCGACTAAGCCATCAACGATTTCATCAATCTTAGTTTCATCGTTAGTGATACGCTCAGCCGCAGCAAGAATTTCTGAAATCGTCATAGGACATGCCGAGATTGCTTGGATCATGTCCTTCAATCCACCCTCGATACGTTTTGCGATTTCAATTTCGCCTTCACGCGTCAAGAGTTCAACTGAACCCATTTCACGCATGTACATACGAACAGGATCTGTCGTACGACCAAAATCAGAATCCACTGTTTGCAACGCAGCTTCGGCAGCGGCTTCTGCATCATCATCATTGGCAACTGTTGCAACGTTGTCTGACAGTAGTAATGACTCTGCATCAGGTGCATGGTCATACACTGCAATACCCATATCATTGAAGGTACCAATGATGCCTTCAATCGCTTCAGGATCAACAATGTTTTCTGGCAGATGGTCGTTGATTTCAGCATGCGTCAAAAAGCCACGCTCTTTACCCAACTTGATTAAGGTTTTTAGCTTTTGACGACGACGTTCTAATTCTTCTTCAGTCGCTTCCGAATCAGATGAGAACGCATCTTTTAAGAATTGTTTTTCTTTCGCTTTACGATCACGTGCTTTCGCTTTATCAGCTGCTTTTAATTCAGCGCGTTCGACTGCATTCAATGCTGCGATTTCTTCATTCTCTGGCTGAAAATCGCGTGGCTTACGACCACGACGGCCAGGGACTTTTACGCCCGGAAGGATATAACCAGAGGTATCAATTTCAGCCAACGCTGCTGCATCAGTCGTTTGTTTCACCGACATCAATTTGTGGTCGCTAGTAGTAGCCGCTGTCACAACTGCAGGCGCAGCTGTTTTCTTGGCTACTGGCGCAGCAGTCTTGGTTACTGCAGTTTTTGAAGCAACGGCTTTCGGTGCTGCTGGTTTACTTGTTGTCACTGAGGCTTTCGTTACGGGTGCTTTATTCGGTGCACTCACGGCCTTGACAGCTTTTTTGGGCGCGGCTTTTGGCGCTACCTTGGGAGCACTCACAGCCTTGACTGGCTTTTTAGGTGCGGCCTTAGCAGCTGCACTGGTCTTTGCGACCACTTTAGCAGGTGATTTGTTTGCGGTTTTACTGGCTGACTTGGTTGCCACTACCTGTTTAGGCTTAGCAGCAGTTTTCGTCGACACAGCTTTAGTGGCTGCTTTTGGAGCTGCCTTCGTTGCAGCTTTAGTTGCAACTTTTGCAGCTACTTTTACCGGCTTTACGGTTTTACGCGCAGGCGCAGTTTTAGCTGCCTTTGCTTTGCTTGGGGAAGTTTTCACAGTTTTTTTGGTTGCGTTCGCCATGGGTCCATCCAACAAATGGGTTTGCCAATGCTGCAAAGGAAACTGGAGAGTGAGCCGGGGCTGATTATTATCAGCAGTCGGGCAGTCCGGTAATTTTACCGGGTCGTTCTGCCATGATTTTTTGGCTTGTCAGTCCAGCAGGATTAAATTAAAAAAGCTTTATAACGTTTATAGAAAAGCCTTCCATTGTAGCACAGTGAAGTAGCATTTCTCCCTGCTACCACTCTCAAAAATCCTTACTTCATTGCGCAGTGTCGAGATCTAACGCTAATCTCAATTGCTCCAACTCGATGTTAATTTCTCGATAACGTACTTTCGCTTGCTCAGCCTCAAGTCCAGTGGCGATCAAGCGTTCTTGCTCTGCCTTTAGGGTTTTGATACTCGTCTTACGTAAGGCGCCAAACAACTCTTTACGTGCAAGCTCAAGTTCAGATTCGGATTCGGCAGCAATTTCTGCAATTAATTCATCAAATTCGCCAGACTTTTCCTGTAACACTTGAGCGAGTATCGCAAATTGCAATGTTCCTGGTAACTCGTCACAGGCAGCAAGCAATTGTCCTAACATCTCCCCGCCATCGGTGCCCGCATTCAATAGCATCTTGACTGCTGCTGCATCCAATTCTCTAACCAAGATGGGGTGCGAAAGTAGTAATCGCAAGACCTGACGTTCTAATTCAACCGGCGCTTTTCTTTTAATCACCTGTGCAACCTTTCGACCACGCGGTGTCGCTTGTTGCATCTCAAACAAACTAACAATTTCTTCTACGGTGCTTTCGGCGGTCTGCGCCAACTGCCTCATTAGCTGTAAGCGTAATGCTGAGGCTGGCATGGTTTGCAGCAAAGGTTTTGCATCAAATAAAACGCGTGCGCGACCTTCCGCAGTTTGTAAATCATTCCCTGCACTCACTTCATTCAAGAAAAACTGTGACAAAGGCATGGCGTCTTGCACCATCGTTTCAAATGCCTCTGTACCAAATTCTCTGATGTAGCTATCTGGATCGTGCTCGGAAGGTAAGAATAAAAACTTCAAACTCTTATTATCTGAGGCGTACGGTAAACAAGCTTCTAAAGCGCGTCTTGCTGCGCGACGTCCTGCTGCATCACCATCAAAACTAAATATTACATTCTCAGTCTGACGTAATAATTTTTGTACATGCACGGGTGTACAAGCTGTTCCTAAAGTTGCTACTGCTTGAGCAAAACCAAACTGAGCAAGCGCCACCACATCCATATAGCCCTCAGTAACTAAGACATAGCCTTTTTCTCGTATCGCTTGTCTGGCTTCAAATAATCCGTATAACTCACTACCTTTTTGAAAGAGCGGCGTCTCAGGTGAATTCAAATATTTAGGTTCACCTTTATCCATCACACGACCACCAAAACCAATCACTTGACCTTTGGAATTTCGAATTGGGAACATTATGCGATCACGAAAACGATCGTAACGTTTTCTACCACCGCTCTCTTCTTCACTACGATCGATTACCAATCCTGCTTCAACTAATTCATTCGCTTCGTAATCAGGAAATAGTGTTTTCAAACTATCCCAACCATCTGGTGCATAGCCTAACCAAAATTTTCCAGCTACTTCACCAGATAGACCTCGCCCTTTTAGATAATCAATTGCACGCGCTGCTGACCGTAATTCACGACGATAAAAATCTGAAGCTTTAGTCATCACTTCTGAGAGCGCTAAGGTGCGAGATTGTTGTTCAGCCCGCTGTGCAGGGAGCAATTTATCTTCTTGCTCAGGCACGGTCATGCCTACACTTTGCGCTAAATCTTTTACTGCATCGACAAAGCCTACACCAGCGTACTCAATCAAAAAACCAATCGCAGTGCCATGCGCTCCACAACCAAAGCAGTGATAAAACTGTTTAGTGGGACTGACTGTAAAACTAGGCGATTTTTCGCTATGAAAAGGGCACAAGCCACCAAAATTTGCGCCACCTTTTTTTAACTGAACGTAGCGTCCCACCACGTCGACAATATCGACACGATTAAGTAAATCTTGGATAAAGCTTTGTGGGATCACTTTAGCGCCTGATGCACAAAATCAGGACTTCACCAAAGTCGCTTTCACGATTGCGGAAACAGCCGTCATGTCCGCGCGACCTGCAAGTTTTGGCTTCAAAATTGCCATCACCTTACCCATGTCTTGTGGACCTGCAGCACCTGATGCCGCTACAGCAGCTTGTACTTCAGCTTGCACTTCAGCTTCGGATAAAGCAGCTGGCATGTAAGTCGACAAGATTGCCAACTCACTTTTTTCTATATCCGCTAAATCCTGACGACCGCCAGCCTCAAATTGGGTGATGGAGTCTTTGCGTTGCTTAATCATTTTTTCAATAATGCTTAACACCTGCTCATCATTGACTTCAATCCGTTCATCCACTTCTTTCTGCTTAATTGCAGAAGTCAGCAAACGTATCGTTGCCAGACGCGCAGCTTCTTTAGCGCGCATGGCATTTTTCATATCTTCTGTGATTTTTTCTTTGAGACTCATCGTTACCTCTCAATTAATTATTGACCTGTAAAAAACACCAAAACCCGCTGCGGACAACAACCGGAGCGGGTTTGTATGGCTTGTGCCTCACCAGTGGTGAGGCGGCGAATCAGTAGAGCTTTTTCGGCAATTGCTGGCTGCGAATGCGCTTGTAATGGCGCTTTACTGCAGCAGCAAGCTTACGTTTACGCTCAGCAGTAGGCTTTTCGTAAAATTCACGCGCACGTAAATCAGTCAATAGACCGGTTTTTTCAATTGTGCGCTTGAAGCGACGCATAGCGACTTCGAACGGCTCGTTTTCTTTAAGGCGGATAGTGGTCATGTAGTAAAAACGTTATTACGCAACATATTTTGCGAAGCCGCAAATTATAGCAGCCGTAGCGATCAAATGAAAGCCTTCTGAGTGAAACAAATTTAACCACTATTTCATGTCAAATTGCTAATCCTGCGGCAGTTCCAGAAGCCCAAGCCCACTGAAAATTATAGCCACCCAGCCAACCGGTCACATCAACTGACTCGCCAATGAAGTAAAGTCCCGGCACTTTGTTTGTCATCATGCTTTGTTGCGACAATTCACGTGTATCCACCCCGCCCAAGGTCACTTCCGCCTTGCGATAGCCTTCCGAGCCATTTGGAGAAATCTGCCATTGATTGATTGAAGCACCTAATCGGCGTAACTGTTGATCCGGCATATCAGCTAATCGCGCATCCGGTTTAAAAGCGTGGACTTGCAACCAACCTTCTATGAGTCGAACTGGCAACCATTGCGATAAATGATTCGCCAGATTTTTTTTCACTTGATGCTTAGCTGCCAATAGTTCTTGCGCCACATCCAAGCCCGGCAATAAATTGAGCGTTAGTGCAGCACTATCTTTCCAATAACTAGAAATCTGCAAGACTGCAGGACCTGACAATCCTCGGTGCGTAAACAATAAATCTTCACGAAACTGGCCACCTGTTTTTTTATCCCCAGTCGCTACATCAACTTCTAATGAAATGCCTGCTAAAGGAATAAAACTTTGCCAATCTGCTTCACTAAAAGTTAGCGGCACTAACGCAGGTCTAGGCTCTATGAGTTTTATATCAAATTGTTTAGCTATGCGAAATGCAAAATCAGTAGCACCTATCTTAGGGATAGATAAACCACCCGTTGCAATCACCACTTGTTGTGCAATGATCTCACCTGCATCAGTGGTAATGTGAAATGCCTCACCTTGTTTACCTAACTTACGTACAGCAGTTGGCATACGCCAACTCACCTTACCCACTTCACACTCTGCTTTCAACATTTGAATAATGTCTTCTGCAGAACGATCGCAAAACAATTGCCCTTTATGTTTTTCATGAAAAGGAATCGCGTAACGTTTAATGAGATCAATAAAATCTTTAGGCGTGTAACGCGACAAGGCGCTTTTACAAAAATGCGGATTTTGCGAAAGAAAATTTTGCGGCGTCGTTTCGAGGTTAGTAAAGTTACAGCGTCCACCACCAGAAATACGAATCTTCTCTGCTAATTTTTCTGCATGATCAATTAAGACCACACGCTTACCACGTTGTCCAGCAACTGCAGCACACATCATGCCGGCCGCACCAGCACCTATCACTGCCACATCAAATGCTTGTGTCATGTTTTCAATTGCCTAGCGATCTGCTTACACTGTGCAACTTGTTCTTTAATTGCAAACGGAATCAACTCTTCTTGCAACAAGGCTTGCTTAATCCATGCTGCAGTAGTGGCAGCATCATTGGCAGGCAAATCAGGGAAATGATCCACTGGTTCTTGACGCTCTACCAGTGTTGAACGTTGATGAGCATGAAACCACTCAATCGCATTCGCACGTTTTGCATTCGCAACCGTTTCACCTTCCGTGCCTCGCATGAGAAAGACATCACCTTGTTCTGGATTAGCAGCGGTAGAAAAATAATCACACAGCAAAGTAAAGTATTCAGGATGCGTGTACGAGACTAGACGTAATGCCTTGCCTGTAAAGGGGTGCATAATTTTTACCAACATATGGGTGGAATTACGCAAACCTAGTACTCGCCTTACTTGTAACAACTGATAAAGCTTAGGTGCCAAGTTTTGTATCGCTATGAAAGCGGGTTGTTGCAGTGTGAATTTTTCTGTAACGGCATGTGCATCAACACAGTCTTGCACATCCATCAGAGAAAAAATTTCTGCTGTTGTGACGCGACCAGGATCATGCGTCATACCATGCACTAATACCGGCACACCTTCACGCGCTAATAAACAAGCCAATAAGGGCGTGAGATTCGGTAGTTGTCTAGCACCGTTATAGCTAGGAATTACAACAGGCGCATAAGACCCTTCTGGTACAACTAGTGGTGTAAAGGAAGCTTCAGCAGCATGCAAAAATCCTGCTAATTCTTGCACTGACTCGCCTTTAATACGCATCGCAATTAAAAATGCGCCTAATTGGATCTCCGACATCTGGCCATTTAACATTGCAGCATAAATCGCTTGTGCATCTTCGCGCGATAAATCACGCGCTCCTTTTTTACCGCGACCAATTTCGCGTATAAAAGGCGCTGCATGAAAGCGTGTTTGATCTTGTGAATATTGTTTCATCTCGCAAGCTTACACTGAAGTGTAAGACATCAATAAAATTATCCAGACTAGCTTACATTACAATACGTCTTTCATTTATAGAAACGCCATTCTTCCACTGCTCACCCCATGATTGTTCTAGGCATTGAATCCTCTTGTGACGAAACCGGCTTAGCTTTGTATGACACAGAGCGGGGTCTGCGTGCACACGCACTATATTCACAGGTCACTATGCATGAAGAATATGGCGGTGTCGTTCCTGAATTAGCTTCACGTGATCATATTCGTCGCACTATTCCCTTACTAGAGCAAGTAATGCAGTCTAGCCAATTAGGCATGCCTGCTATTGATGCGATAGCTTATACACAGGGCCCAGGCCTTGCTGGTGCGTTGTTAGTTGGCGCATCAGTGGCATGTGGTCTAGGACTCGCACTTGATAAACCAGTGATAGGCGTACATCATCTAGAAGGACATTTACTCTCTCCTCTACTCGCTTCAAATCCTCCTGCATTTCCATTCATTGCTTTACTGGTTTCAGGTGGACACACACAATTAATGCGGGTAGATGGTGTCGGTGCCTACACCTTATTAGGTGAAACTTTAGATGATGCAGCAGGTGAAGCATTTGATAAATCAGCGAAATTGCTTGGCTTAGGTTATCCCGGCGGACCCGCAATCTCTCGAATCGCTGAAACAGGCGATCCGAATGTCTATCAATTACCGCGCCCTATGCTGCATGCAAAAAATCTGGATTTTAGTTTTTCTGGATTAAAAACCGCAGTACTCACACTGGTTAAAAATCATCCTCATCCACTAACAATAAAAGATAAAGCGAATATTGCTCGCGCTTTTGTAGATGCTATGGTTGAGGTGTTAGTTGCGAAATCACTCGCCGCTTTACAACAAAATAATTTACAACGGTTAGTAGTAGCAGGAGGTGTAGGCGCTAACATACAGTTACGTAACATGCTAAATGCAGCCGCGAAGAAAAAACGTTTTGAAGTTTTTTATCCTGAATTGGAATTTTGTACAGACAATGGCGCCATGATTGCTTTTGCTGGCGCATTACGTTTGCAGCGTTCACCACAAGCAGCGAGTAAAGATTATCGCTTTAATGTAAAGCCGCGCTGGCCATTAGATCAAATCGACTAAGATCGCTAACTTCAACACGACTTAATCAGTTTTCTTACTACCTAAGCGACTCTCTTTGCCGCTTAATAAATTAGCTATATTTTTATGATGACGGTAAATTAATAAACCACTCATGATCAAGACTGCGAAGAGCTTGGTATCAGCACCAAATAACAAACCATAATAAAACGGCGCAAAGATAGCAGATACCAAAGCGGCAAGTGAAGAATAACGAAATGCATACGCAATCACCACCCAAGTCACTAGCGTTGCCAATCCCAAAATTGGATTTAAACCTAACAATACACCCAGAGCAGTAGCAACGCCTTTGCCACCAGCAAAGCGCAAAAATACTGGCCACAAATGCCCAAGAAAAACTGCAAGTGCAATGAGTGCAATTCCGGCTTCACCTAAAGCAAATTGTTCATCCAATTGCAACGCTAACCACACAGCAAGCCAACCTTTAGCGCAATCACCAATTAGCGTTAAAACTGCAGCAAGCTTATTACCGCTTCTGAGTACATTCGTAGCACCAGGATTTTTAGAGCCATAGGTACGTGGATCAGCGAGCTTAAATACTTTGCTTACCAACACAGCAAACGAAATTGAACCCAGTAAATAAGCAAAGACACTACCGATAAGGATGTTCATAGCAGTTAAATCTCAATTATTGATGCGGCATTATGCACCAGTCGATTGGCCTCACCAAATTGCATCAACCTCTAGGATGATGTTCTGCATGAATTTTCTTTAAACGTTCACGAGCTACATGCGTGTAAATCTGTGTCGTTGAAATATCTGCATGACCTAATAATAACTGCACCACACGCAAATCCGCACCATGATTTAATAAATGCGTAGCAAAAGCATGGCGCAAAGTATGCGGAGAAAGCGGCGCATTAATATCAGCACGCAATGCATATTTTTTTATGATTTGCCAAAACATTTGTCGCGTCATAGGACCGCCTAGTGCTGTGACAAATAAAGCATCATGTATTTTCCCATTTAAGATAAGTACACGGGCTTCTTTTAAATAGCGCTCTATCCAAACACGCGCTTCTTCGCCAAAGGGAACCAAGCGTGTTTTATCGCCCTTACCCGTCACGCGCAACACACCTTCATTCATTCCTACTTCAACTGACTTTAACAACACCAATTCAGAAACACGTAAACCACTGGCATACATGAGCTCTAACATCGTACGATCACGCAAACCTAAAGGCGTATGAATATCTGGCGCAGCAAGTAAAGCCTCTACGTTTTGTTCAGATAAAGTTTTAGGAAAACGTGCAGGTTGACGAGCCGACTTCAAACGTACACATGGATCAGTTTGGATGCGATTGGTTCTGAGTGCAAATTGATAAAATCTTCTCAGCACTGCTAAACGCCGGTTAGAAGATGTCGCTTTACTATGCTCATGCTTGAAAGCGAAATAAGCGTGAATATCTGCTTCCACTGTTTCTAATAAATTTTTAGCGCGATCACGCTGTAACCACTCAGCAAACAACAACAGATCGCGCTTATAAGCTTCTAAGGTATTTTTTGATAAGCCATCTTCTAACCACAGCACATCACTAAATTCATCAATAATGATCTGCCCAGGTTTCTCAGATGACTCACCCTCCGTTGGATTTTTTTTATGCCGCGCCATCAACGACTAAAAACTAAATTCGGTAGCCACAATGAGATTTGAGGCACATACGTTATCAGCAATAA
>JAIXOW010000361.1 GCA_027486615.1 Oxalobacteraceae bacterium
CGTCATTTCATTGCCTGACTGTGTGACTTGCCCTTGACCATAGGTCAAGCTACCACCTTCAGGTAAGGTCGCAGCTAATGCACTTAATGATGGGAAGCCTAATAAAGCTGCAGCTAACACGACAGCAGGTCTCTCTACTTTTCGTCGAGACTTAGCTGACGATTTTGATGGAACAGATTTTGCTGATGTTGTAGCAGTGTCGCTAATTCGACGCGATGATTTAGAACGTTTACCGCGAGCGCGAGTGTTCTCCTGCACTGCTATCCAGCATTGCCTATTCTCATCCCAAACGGTTTTAAACGTCAGATTCATCCGCCGTCACCGAGCTAATACGCACACACGTGCATATGGACACAAAAACCGAAGACACGCTTCGGACCCGTAGATTTTTTGTTGTCCGACTCAGCAGATCGGAGTACTCTTTTTTACTTATCGCGCATCATGCAAGATGCATTTGTAGAGTCTCCATCAAAATACGCGCACATGCACCATATCAGTCAAGTTGCTGTCACTCGAACAGATGTATTTTGATTGAGGCTCTTCACTTAGAATCGCCACATACTACAAATTCAATCCAGCTAAAACTACTAATCTCTAATTACGACCATCTACCTCAAAACATCAATAACGATATGTCATCGTGACCCATGCTTGTACCGGCGGATGTGTGGTGTCAGACTCTGCGAGATCACTACTAGTACGACGCGCAATAATTGCATCCGCAATTAAATTGCCGGTGTTGTAGCGCAAACCTAATCCTGCTCCCGCTCTTTGTTTACTCAATCTCGTTCCATTTAAAAGACGAGCATTCGTATCTATCCTGCCGTGGTCATAAAACATATAGGGTGTGTAATCACCATAACGACGTTGCAACTCTAATTGCGTTAACCAACCTCTATCACCTGCTGCTTCACCGGTTGGATAGGCACGTATACCTGAAGGTCCACCGAGCACAAAATCTTCTGAAGAGTCCAATCCCTGTGAACTATATTGACCACTAGCCCGCATAGATAAAATAACTTCCTTTGGCAATTGCTGCTGCCTCACAATATCGAGATTGAATTTTTTATAGCGACTCTCTGTTCGAGCTGAATTATCTAAAGACAAACTGCCGTAAGTGAACACCACACTACCAAAAGTAATTGCAGGCCCCATTAACTGATCGCGTAGATCAAATTGAACGGAGAGTGGAATTGAGTTTGAAAATTTACGCGATATAGATGCATTATTATCGTCGGTCATGTTCTTACGAATTAGGCTACCGCCTAAGGTCAAATTACCAATGTTTGATCGGATTATTTGGTATGTTAATCCTGTATTTCCGACTAAGGCTGTACCACTACGATTAGCAGAGGCAAATTCTTTACCTAGTCGATAACTGGTATAGGCAAGTCCTACCTGTGCACGTAAACCGTTGGTACCTATTGGACGACTGTAATTCGTATTACCTAAAGTTAGATTGTCATCAGATTGAACAACACCAATCAATAGCTGATCTCCCAACATGGTTGGACTGTTAATAGCAAGATTACCGCGCGCTCTGTAATAACCGGTATAGCGACTACCGTAATTATCGACACCTACATTGAAGTTATATTTATCTTGCGATTTAACCGCCACATCTAAATCACCGGTGCCAACACGCAAACCAGGTCGCATAACAGGTTGTGTTAAAACGCCAGGTAAATCTGACAACAATAAAGTAGAACGTTCTAATTCATCTTGGCGAATCACATTGCCTTCGCCTAAGGGTAATAACCATTTTTGTGCAGCAGCTGCCAATTTTGCGTCACCACTGGTACGCAATTCACCATAGCGTCCTTCTATGATTTCCATCTTGACTCTACCAGTGCCTATCGTTTGCGGCGGCAACACCACGCGCACAAATAAATAACCATGACGACGGTAATACTCTGCAATACGATCTGCAATTTTTTGTAGACCCGCTAAATCAAATTCATTACCCACTACTTTTCCAGCAGCAGCCATTAACTTGGCTTCATTAAAAGCCGTGTTGCCATAAAAAGTAATTTTTTCTAATTTAACTTTTGCACCACCTGGCTCAACTGCTTCAGGCTTGTAAGGTTCAATCTTTAAACTTTCACGTTGGATAGGACGATCTGGAGCCGAACGTTGCTCTTGTAATAAGCGTCCAGTGTCCGGAGCTTGGCCAGTTGCCGCATTTGCCACAGAACTTAAAAAAGTGACAAATACCAGAGGGCTTGTTACACCTAAACTTGACGAAAATTTGCGAAAAAACGTGATTTTTTGCATGCCTTGTGTTAATAATTTCCTGTTGACATTTTTTTATTATATAATTTCTGCAACATTGCGCAATAGAAATCTTTTTTTCTATAAAAACAATTTTCTGGGGCTTTTAACAAAATTAGTATTATGACAACAATACAGGCTCTGAAGTCATCCCGTTCTGGAATCTATAAGTATTCCTAGCAGGCATGAAACAGAGAAATTTTGTTAGAAGCTCCGTCCCAGTGCCCCGCACAGTGCTTGTATAAGTTCTCAAGCACCACCAGTTCAGAATCAACGTTTCAGCAACTCCGTTTCATCTTTATGTGATTAGGATGGCCATGTACATCCTGTGGAGAAAAAACAACAATGCCTGCTTTACACGCTAGTCTTGCTCGTTGGCAAACCACTTGTCTGATTTTTTTAGGCACGTGTGCACTCGCTTGCTCGATGCAAACTAGCGCAGCAAATTTAGGTGAACTGACGATACTCTCTGGCATGGGACAGCCTTTAAGAGCAGAAATACAGATCTATGATTTAAGTAATGAAGAAATCAACTCACTGGAAGTCAAACTCGCTTCTGAGGCAGCTTTCGTTGAAGCGGAGAGTGAGCGCACAGAATTCATGCTCAAACTGAAAATACGAGTCGTTAAGGAAGGCAATAAGCATTTCGTGTTTATAGACTCAAGCAAACCCTTGACTGAGCCGTTAGTTGGATTGCTGTTAGAGATGCAGGTTAATGGAACAAGTAAATTCCGTGAATATGCCGTTGTTCCAGATGATTTCCAAACAACCTTGCGACTGGCAGAACATCCAGAAGCATTGGAAGCAATACGCGTAGCTGAATCTGCTCCTCAAAAATCAAATGAAGTAGCACTGCAGTTAGCTGAACCACAAACATCAAATACGGAGAGTACTGCTGTAGCGAATGGTGAAGTCGCCTCAGCAGCAATCAACAATGAGGCTCAAGTTCCTAAGCTAGCAGCGATTGCTGAACGCACTCTGCAAGAAGCGAAAAATTTACCGGAGCTACCTACTGAAAACACCCAAACGCAAGATTCTCAACGTACAGTGCATAGAAAAGTTATCTATGACAATCAATCTGAGCAAGCTAAGTTTGCGCCGAAAGATAAATTGAGCTTGTCGCCGGCTCAAGCTGCTGGATTAAAGAACAAAAAAATTGCTAAAGTCAGCAAACCAACTGAAGAAGATTTACTGGTGCAGCGTCATGTTGAAGAAGAGTTAGACATGCGGGAAAAACTGCTACAAAAGAATATAGAAGAGCAGAAAAAACTGCTGGATATGCGCGCAGAGTTGAACAATAAACTCGCTAATCCAGAGCCAGTGTCACAAGAAGCGGATAACACGATGCGAACCAGTGAGATAGCATTGGGAAAAAATACTAACAACGCATCTGCATCGCAATTGAATCTTAGCTTAGCCTCTAACTTAGGCAATTTCACAAAAAAAATCTCACCCTACATAACGCCTGAAAGCATACTGTTAACTGGCTTAGTTATGCTCTTAGGATGGATTTTTTTGTTACAACGCAGACGAAAAATTAGACTCATAGAATCTGTGATTCGTGATTTAGACAAAGTCGCATAAGCACATAGAACATAGAACAGCGACTAAGACTAGTTCACACTACAAGTCTTTGTTTAATTTAAGCCTTATAACTAAATCCATGCAGTTTCAAAGGCAAAGAACGTATGCGTTTGCCTGTCGCGCTAAATACAGCATTCGCCATAGCAGGAATCACCCCTCCAATTGGCGGCTCACCGACACCGCCCCAGAATCCTCCGCTAGGTACGATCACGCTAATAATTTCTGGGGCATGATTAATACGCGCTAAGGGATAGTCACTAAAGTTTGATTGCACGACACGACCTTTATCTATCGTGATGTCTTCAAACATTAATGTACTCAAGCCCCAAATCACACCACCTTCAATCTGCGCTTTAACAGCATCTTCATGCACGATGTAACCACTATCAATAGCAACAGCAACGCGCAACACTTCTATAATTTTTCCTTTGGTCACAGCAATCTCTACTGCAGCAGCAGTAAAACTACCGTAAGAATCAACCACTGCAATACCGCGATGTACACCTTTCTTCGCAGGCTTGTCCCAACCTATTGCTTTCGCAGCTGCATCTAATACAGCCAAATCTTTTTTACCGTTTAACAAAGGACGACGAAACGCATAAGGATCTTTGCCTGCTGCATGCGCTAGTTCATCAATAAAGCATTCACGATAAAAAGGATTATTCGTATGCGCTACTGCACGATAAAAACCAGGCGGCACATGCAAGGACATTAAGGCATATTCATTTGTAAAGTTAGGAACGGCATAAGGATTATCACGGAACACACGCGTATTAATCTGATCAATGCCATCTTTCACAAACACAGGAAAAACAATCGCTGCGATTGATTGATCCGACTGTCGCACATGCCAACCAGTCCAGTTACCTGCTTGATCGAGTCCACCACGTAGTTTGACGATGGATACAGGACGATAACGCCCTTGTTTCATATCTTCTTCACGTGACCAGAGTAATTTAACCGGAGTGCCTGGCATCGCTTTGGCAATGATGACGGCTTGTTTTACATAGTCTTGAAACGCACCACGACGACCAAAGCCACCGCCTGCATGCATCTTATGGACATAAACTTTTTCGAGTGGGATTTCAGCGGTCTCAGATGCAGCAGTAATAGATGTTTCACCATTTTGTGTACCAACCCAGACATCCAGTCGATCAGGTGTATAGAGAGCTGTTGCTGTCTGCGGTTCTAGCGTGGCGTGATTTAAAAACCCTGTGGTGTATTCTGCTTCTAACACTTTTGTAGCGCCTGCCAAGGCCTGCTCACTATCGCCATCTTTACGTGCAACAGGTACGGTCTTGGCATCAATTGCAGTGCGCATAGTCGCCATGATAGAAGCACTACTGATCTTACCGTTCTCGCCTTCATTCCATTCCACCTTGAGTGCTTTTAATGCCTGATTCGCTTGCCACCAACTATTCGCAACCACAGCGACCCAATCATCAGTAGACACAATGTTTTTCACTCCAGGCATAGCCTTAGCCTTGCGATCATCTACGCTACGTAGTTTGCCGCCAAATACAGGGCTTTGCAAAATTGAGGCATGCAACATACCGGGCAAACGCACATCAGAAGCATAGATTTGTGAACCATTACATTTGGCCGGAATATCAAAGCGTGCTGGTGAAGTGCCGATTAATTTCCAATCCTTAGACTCTTTTAGTTTTATTTCGGTCGGAACTGGCAACCTACTAGCTGCCTGCGCTAATTCTCCATAGCGAGCTTGCTTACCAGATGGATGAGTCACCATGCTTTGCGCTGCACGACATTCTGCTGCCGGCACATTCCATTCCTTTGCTGCAGCTGCAATCAACATTTCACGCGCAGCTGCTCCAGCTTTGCGGACATAATCTTGTGAGTCACGAATACCGCGACTACCACCGGTAGACATATCTTTAAAAATCCGTTTACGTTTTACATGATCATTCACGTCTGCATATTCAGGACGCACTTTATTCCAATCACATTCCAACTCTTCTGCAACAAGCTGACATAAACCGGTAAACGTACCTTGTCCCATTTCAGAACGCGCAATCCGTATCACTACCGTGTCATCAGGCTGTATTACAATCCAATGCGTGACTTCTGGCCCTGCATACGCCACATCAGCTGCCAATACATTCATGAGCGGATTAAAACCTAATAAAAACCCGCCACCCACTAGGGTTGACTGCTGTATAAAGCGACGACGCCCTGCATCAATGGAGGATAAGCTCATGGTAGAAACTCCGATAATGTTGGTGTAAATAAGAATAGAAAAAAACAAATTCCCTACATGCTAGCAAATATTTTTTACGCTTGAATCAAAGCCAGCATAGCGCTCTTTTTAAATTGCTCTCTGAAAGCACATTGTGCATGTAAAATATGACAAAGTGATGTGGTCTTCTTGTGCTACTTCTTCAATTGTTCATTTTTTTCGGACGGACTCAAACTATGAAAATCAAACAAATCCTGACTGGTGTTGAACTCGTCATTGCTGATGTAGAAGTTGAACTCAATGGCACGCTGCGCTCTACTCCTACCTTGTGCGCCATCATGCGCGATGATAATGGCAAAGAACTTGCCGTGCCTCTTAATACACCCGACGGACGTCCAATTTTCATGAACATTGAAAATGCTATCGTATCGACCGAACCTATCGACACAGAGAAAAAGAACGAGCATTAATCACTGCAGCTGTTGCTTTGTTGTGTTTTTTTCAAACCTCAAAGCGACAGTCTCGCTAGCTTTACAAGAAACGATCCAATAATTTTCTTGACCATCTATCTAGCGCCAATAGATTCAAAATACGATAAGTCACGCCATGACTATCGGTAATCAACAAAGAACGATCACGTAAACGGCGGATGTCTTCTTCACCTTTAAGAACAAAACTAGTTAAGCCACGATTGGTTTGTACTGTCCATGTACTCGGTGTAGCAAAAGAAGAAACCGACTCTAATCTTTCTATGATTGGCGTGAATTCACGCTGCGCTAATTCAGTTGTAATCAATTCACGACTCTGTGCATCTACATCGCTTAGCTGAGTGATCCAAGCTAATTCATGGCCATCTTGACCAAGAATAGAAATCGCTTCATCTGGCGCATCAATTGGAAAAGCACGCACTATGCTCACGCCATGATGGCACACACCATCTTGATCAAAAAATTCTAAGACACCATGCGGATCACGCTTTAAGACATCGCGTCCAGATAGAAAATTGCGGATTATGGTTGATTCACTCATGTCGCTATCTTCACTGGGGGCATGTGTAAAGCTTCAGGTTCAATATCTTCCGTATCCACATTGCGTGCTTGCGCTTCATATAAACGCCAGTATGTTCCTTGTGCTGCCATCAATTCATCATGCGATCCGACTTCAACCACTGCCCCTCTATCCATGACGACTAATCTATCAGCACGACGCAACGTAGAAAGTCTATGGGCAATCGCAATTGTGGTTCTACCTTGGACTAAGTTATCTAAGGCTTTTTGAATTTCTTTTTCGGTCTCAGTATCAACACTCGATGTCGCTTCATCCAACATTAAGATGCGCGGATTGATTAGCAAAGCGCGTGCAATGGAGATACGTTGACGTTCACCACCTGACAAGCCTTGTCCACGTTCACCCACGATGGAGTCGTAACCATGACGCAAACGTAAAATAAATTCATGCGCATGTGCTGCACGTGCTGCCGCGACTACTTCGGCTCGACTGACATCGGGCTTGCCGTAGGCGATGTTATCCGCAATGGTGCCATGGAAGAGGAAAGGCTCTTGCAATACCAAACCGATATGACTACGGTAATCCGTTAATGCTAAACGTCGTATGTCAATACCATCGACCAAAATTGCGCCATCACTCACATCATAAAAACGGCAAATTAAATTAATGAGTGTGCTTTTACCTGAACCACTATGGCCAACCAAACCTATCATTTCACCCGGCTTGATATCAAGGTTAAATCTGCGAATGATGCGCCGACTGCCATACCGAAAACCTACATCGCGCATTGTGATAGCCCCACTCACTTGTGGCATAGGCACGGGATTGGCTACCTCTGGCACACTCGATTGATGATCAAGTATGTCGAAAATACGTTTTGCACCAGCCGCTGCTTTTTGAGTATGCGAGACGATGCGACTCATAGAATCGAGTCGCCCATAAAAACGACCAATGTAAGCAATAAAGGCAATCAAGACACCGACCGTGATATCTCTGTCCATGATCAACCAGATACCAAATCCCCACACAACTAACAAACCAACTTCTGTCAGCATGGTCACGGTCGGTGTGAATAAACTCCAAGTACGATTGAGTTTGTCATTCACTGATAAATTATGTTGATTCGCTTCTCTAAAACGTTGTGCTTCACGCTTCTCTTGCGCAAAGGCTTTGACAACACGAATACCCGGTATGGTGTCGGCTAATACATTGGTGACATCACCCCAGATACGATCAATTTTTTCAAAGCCGGTACGCAAACGATCCCGCACTAAATGAATCATCCATGCAATGATAGGTAATGGTAGTAAGGCAGCAATTGCTAACCACTTGTTGATTGAGAAGAGCACAATCGCGGTCATGATGAGCATCAAAACATCGGTTGCAAAATCAAGCGCATGTAATGAAAGAAAAACGCAAATACGATCCGACTCATTACCAATTCGCGCAATTAAATCGCCAGTACGTTTTGCGCCAAAGTATTCCAGACTCAGTTTGAGTAAATGTTCGAAGGTAGCAGTACGTAAGTCAGCGCCTATGCGCTCTGAAACCAAGGCGAGTAAATAAGTACGCCACCAACCCAAACCCCAAGCTGCAATCGCAGCACCGAATAAACCCACTAAATACAACATGACGTCAACGGTATCAATCTGAGTGCCGTTATGCGTCGGAATTAAAATTTCATCCATTAAAGGCATGGAAAGATATGGTGGCACCAATGTGGCAGCAGTTGATGCTAGTGTCAGGATAAAACCCAGTAGCAATTGCATCTTGTAGGGCTTGGCAAAGCGCCATAAGCGAAACAATACCCATGTCGAGATGGGTTGCAATAATTCACGATGGCAGACAGGACATTGCTCACTGTCCTCTGGTAGTTGTGACTGACAACTCGGACATAAAGGTGCATGCTCCTCAATCGATTCAACCTCGCCAGCTCGACTGGCTTGTACACGATCGAATTGCTGCAATAAACGCGCTGCAGCCACATCACGGGACAAGGTAAAGCGCCAACTGGCTAAACACTGGTTTTCATCATGCAAAGATAGGGTGCCTATGCCAGCATGATCGGTATGCTGCAGACTCAAGGTGGGATTTAATGGCCAGCTAGTCCACCGACCTCCATCCGAATCGCTTATCATTCGCTCCGAAGTCAGCAAAAGTGTGCTGGAAGCGTATTGCAAGCTGGTGTCGAGATCGACCTCTAGCGTGGACAGCACCACTTCACTGGCGCCTAGCGGCGGCATCTCTTTGGACGCCGATGCTGGGGCGCCTTCGGTTAATGCCTGTGTAAACAATCTGGAGCGATAAAACATGAGTCGGAAAATTCGACGCCAAAGCGCAGTAGGGGTTGCCAAATTCTGGCAGCCTAATACCTGCTCCAGAAACGTTATCAAGGACGGATTTTCTCCCATTCCGGCCTACTCGTCCAATTGTGCCCTAATCTAGCCCCAAGCGACTGACTAATCATGACTCAGCCTGACTCTTTAATAGAACCACAAGGTCCACTAGAACTGAAAGTCCTGCGTATCACCTACCTGCGAGGC
>JAIXOW010000387.1 GCA_027486615.1 Oxalobacteraceae bacterium
AACGAAAACGACATAAAAAATTTACTTTTTGACAAAATTTTGTCATTTTGTCATCAAATTTGAACGAAAACGACAAAAAATGTACCTTTTCAATGCAATTGCATTGCTTAAGGTATACAATTTCACTCTAAATTCTACTTTTTGTCAAAATATCTTTGATTATTGTCGTTTTCTATGACATGTAAGTGGTTTTTGGCACTTCTTTCAGTCCATTTTGGCTAAAATGAAGAGTTTAACGCTATTTGACCCATTTTTGCAATTCAATCTGTAAGACATACCTGGTCATACTCCTCAAAGATTCTGACGTAGAGGAAGCAGTTTTCTTTGAGCTTGTGGTATTTGTAAAACCTTTCGCGTTTGACCAGGTCGCAGTAAGCCCTAATCAGTTCGTTGTCGGTAAACTCCTCCTGATCGGTGAGAAAAGAGACGGGCATCGCGACGAGGAGCGCGACGAGAAACCAGAGAGAGGCCTTCATGTTTGTTCAACCTCCTAAACAGGGTTATTCAACTTTAAAGCCAAAGTGTGAAAACCATTTTTAAATGCGCTTTTCTTTTGAGAGAGGTCTCACCTGAGCAATCCGAATGTCTGAGAGATCCGTTGACGCCGGCCGTGACGGTTCACTTTGCCCACCCAGAAATCGGAAAATAAGATTTTGAAAAAGTTCCGCAAAGTTGTTTATTGATATCTTTGACAACAAAAACAAATACATACAAGTCTGTGCTTTTTTCACAGATTTAAAATGTTGCGCAACTCGCGCAACCTCCCATAAATTTTACAAATTCAACTTTTTCAAAAGTTCGACGACTTGAACGATTCGATCCCGGTGCTTCTCATTATCCAAAGTAGTTTCGACGCCCTTCAATTTGAGCAAGCCCTCTCCGTTTGTTCCGGACAGCACGTAGCCTTCCAACTTTTTCTCCGCAATGTTGCAAAACCACTTGTCGTCGGCCAAGATGTCGCTCAATGTTTCGACCGCGCAGATCTCGATGTGAGGAATGTCACACTCGGTCAGCAACTCGGTCAGGTAGAGGTTGAGGGGAACGACGAACCACGTTTTTCCCCCCTCTCTCTTCAACATGCCGTTCTGAAAGACGACCGGAAGCTGAACGTTTTCCGGCAAGACCAATCCAATGCCAAAGCAAAAAAAATCTCCGGGATCCCTGTTTTTCTCTCTGTACTTGTAAACATCTTTGGCGCTGTTTCCCGTTCCTCTGAGAAGCAACTCTCCGTAAAGCAGGAGCTCAAACTCGACACCGTTAAAGTGCTCGAGTTTCAACTTGTCCTTGAGGCTCTCCATGTCTTTGAAGAGTGCCTCCAGGTGAACCTTTAGCAATGTCAGTCCTTGAAATTTGCAAGTCTCCATACCTCTTTCTCCAATGATCTTATGTCTCGACGCGATCCAACCGTCTGTTGAAAGACAAACGTTGGAGCCGTCATATTTTTCCGTCACGCACCAGACTTTGTCTTCTCTCAGGTGCCTCAAGACTTGGTCGAGAGCCCCCTGAGTGTGAAACCCAATAGTTTTGGGCCAAAGGTAAGGGTTATTTCCTCCCACAGCTCTTTTCATCTCGACTCTCCAATGGACACTGGCTCCATTGAGACGCGCACTTGTATTTATATCAGCTCAAAACTAACCGTTTTCACCTTGAGACCATTCCAGATCATTTTTAACGTTTTTTCAGAATGTGGCACAACGTCATTTTTAAAGCTTCCTTTGAGAGGGTGCAAAAAGAGGGGCCGGGCCCTCACGCCACCTATCACATGGTCGAGGAGATGGGTTACATGCCTCCGGAAGAAGGCGTGAAGCACGTCAACGACAACGTCACGCTGCTGGTGGAGAAACAACTGACTGCGCCAGAATTTTCCAATCTCTTGCACGAAATCTCAAAGTTTGTTCAAGAAGACCCAGGGCCGTGGAAAAACAAGCCAAAGTCGTTACTTTACACAGCCAGTTTTGTGTCTGCCCAAAATCTGACTGTCGAACAGACCAAAGAACTGCCCAAAACCTTGGTGGAGGAGACGGCCTGTCACCTTCCGGCCCACGAGCTCGTCGATTTCATCAAACTCAATAAGTACATGTACGGATTGAGAGATTTCTTTACCCCTAACGGTCTCCAAAGGTTATTGCTTCACTTTTACAAAACCTACCAAAGACCGGATCTCCATCCGGAAACAAAAAAACAAATGAAGAGAGTGAAGAAAACTTTGAAATGGGGCGTCTTTGCCACGACGCGAAGGGAAGTTGCCAGAAATGTAAAATTTAATTGGGTGCTGGCGTCACTGGGATTGTTTAAGCAGCTCGATCAATTTGATGCAAGATTTCATCTCGAATATCGATTTTACGCTCTCAAATTTCGTTACGAAAAGCAAAGCATCCGATTCCCGATTCCAGAGATTAACTTTACGCTGTGTCGCATTGTGCCGTTGCTAGAAGACATCCCGGGCGACGTGGCCGAACTTGACCAACCTCACGTGAAGTACAGGGACGAGTTCGTTCCACCCTCCGAGCTCAAAGAAAAGTTCTTTTCCTACCTGTGCGGCATGCAAGAGTCCATGTGGCGCGGCTCTTGGCACGAAGTCCTGGCCTACGGAGCACACATCTTGTGCCACAGAAACTGGAGTGACATTGAAGACCTCCAAAAATATTTTTTGCACGTTTGGGGCAACCTGGCTGTGTGCCTGGCAAAGTTGCACATTCCCGTCTATTACACCCTCTCTTGTCTCTACAAAATCGTGCCCCTCTCCTATGCTTTTGAGATTGACCTCAAACATTACAAACAGCAGGTCCTCGGTGCCTACGGACAGTACGAAAAAGAAAAGGAAATCTTCACAGAATTGATGCAAATTGTTCCTACTTATTCAAAGTTCTTTCGACAAATCATTATCGCGCACATGTCCGCCACCGAAAAACGCGTCGAGGACATGCTCATGGACCTCATCGGAGGCTACGCTCAGCTTGACCACCAAAGAAATGCCGCCATGGAAACGGAGATGATGAGAATCCAAAAAGCCATCAAGAAAATTTGCAATGAACACATTAAGCTCATGCACGTGGTGTGCGCCAATTCAAAGTCCGAAATTCATATTCAAGATTACGAGCTTCAAATTGCGCTCATGATGCTTTACAAACAGATGATGGTTTGCATCGAGACTGAAGGAGAAACGGAGGAGGATTTTTATCCCATCATGCGGCGCATCAACACACATTTGGAGTACACCTGGAATTATCTGATCGAACTTGACTCGTATGAAATTTACGAACGCGAAATGGATGACTTGAAGAGTGAATTGCAATTGCAAACGAGAATGGCCTATCCCAAAAGTTGGGCAGACGTTTGCTACCTCCACCTCATCTTTTCAAAGGCCCTGCGCGATTTCCAGCCGGCCAACTTCTTGACCTGGCTGTACGAAGACGCTCTCGAGATTTACACCAAGCTCGACCATCCCAGAGCTCACCGCCTCAAAAAGCAGTATAAAAATGGACCAGGAGCCTTGCCCCGTCGCCAGTTCAACACCACCTGTTACTCGCAGTGCACCATTGTGTGGCTAACACAAAACGCTCCTAGGGTTAAGGGCCTCATAAGAAGCGGCGTCACTTCGTTGAAAAGGTTTGACGTGGAGGAACGTGCAGGGTATTGGCAAGGTTTGAATTAATTCTCTTCAACAATGCAAGTGTATCAAAATGTGCACTTTCGTCCCATCCGGACTTCTCTCATCAGCCACACCTACCTCTCCAGCAGCAAAGAAAGAGGGATCCAAGCTAAAATTTTTATTGAAACTCCCAAAGACGAAAAATATCGAGAGGTCCAGTCCAATTCAGTTTATCTGACCACCTGCGACAAAAACAGAACCTTTGAGGATTTTGAAGTTGCTTCTCAAACAGCCGTGATACTCACCATACCGTTGTACATTTCAATCTTGAGCTTTTTCCAAAAAAATTGGCCGGAGATTAAAAAACATTGCCTATTGAATTTTTCCAGAATTCAAAAAGAAGTCATCCCTTTTCAGATCACACCTTACATTCACTATACTCTTGCTGCAGCTTGCAAGTACGAAACGAAAATTGAAGATGCCCAACTTATTTTTGAAAGGTCCACCGAGGAGCCGGATCTTCCGAACCAGTTTCTTCTGGAACGCAACGGCCGAACCGTCCTGCTCGACGCCGACACGATGCACTCTTTTGCCGCGGGGACAGTGCAAGACCTCGTCGATCATCTGTATAAAGCTGGTTACGTAGACCTCTGCAGTCAGTCTGACCATGCCTGAGGAGAAGGCAAGTCCTCAAGATTACGTTCCCTTTGTTCCAAACAGCGTCAATATATTGACGGCGTCAACCAACAGCGGTAAAACTACATTTCTCGTGGACACTCTCAAGCACCTGGACTTGTATTACACGGGACAAGTTGAAGGTGTCATTGTCGTCTTGTGCAATTCTTGTGTGGACGGAGAAATCTATAAACAATTAGAAAGTGAAAATTTTAATGTTGAAATTGAATATTGTGAAACTTTTGAACCCCACATATTGAAAGAAAATTATGTACTCATTTTTGAAGATGTGTCTCAGTTAGACCCCGTTATCGTAGAATGCTGTAATGTCAAAGCTCACCATTTGAATTTAGCCTCCATATTTATTGTCGTTCAATGTGCCCTCGACAACAACATTAAGCCTTTGCTTTCTTTGGCCCAAAATATTATTTTTTCCTACAGCGGTGTGAACGGTGTGCGATTGAGCAAGTACATCAATAAATTTTATACCGCTGGACAAGATTCCAAAGATTATTTGAACGAGATTACTTTAAATGCTGCCAAATTAAACTCTTTGCTATTGCTTCAGCTCAATCAAATTGCTCGTGAAGACCAGCCCAATTTTGTTGCCATTGCTGGTATTCAAAATATGCACAAGAATAATCCCCAGCATCCCACAATTGTTTTCCCCCAGTTGACAAAAATGTCTCACTACGAAAATGCTTACGACGACAACGAAACTGAAATTGACATGGATCCAACCACTCTACCCAAAAACTCTTACATTTTGGTGCCTGTCAAAAATGTCACGCAAAGGTCGCAACGAGCTAAAGAAGAATCGTCGGACGAGAAAAAGTGGAACGACATGAACGAGATTCTCAAAAATGAAATTGAGCTCAACATGAAACTCAGGAAACAGCAGCCGGCTCTTCAAATTGTTTCAAAGATGCTTCGCTACTCTGAGTTTTCTTTTTCGCCAGACGGATCCGTCGTCCAGATCACCGGACATCCGAACACCGCTGTTCCTCTTTTGGACTTTCTTCAGGTGGCGGCTCGTCCGGCAGTGCCCAACGAGAAGCCGAATCCAACCTTTGCCTTGTTCGTGCAGACCATGCTGAAAAGAGGAGCCCCCACGTCCATGATTTTGAACAAATCTTTGTTGTCTCCGAAAACTAAAATTACTATTAAGAACATGTCGCATAAAAAGCAAAAGAAATAAATCTTGTACATAAATGATGATGTAAATAAATTTTAATTTCTAATGTTGCATTTTTTTTATTTTAGATGGATTTGGATTGGGAAAACATGTCTGAAGAAGACAAACTTGAAGCGATGAAAAATAGCCTCTTGTCGAGTAAGGAGAAGAAGGAAGAGAAGTTTATCGATAATTTGATGACTTCTTTAGAAAAAAATGATTTCACAGTTGTCGCGTCTGCGGATCTCAATCACCAAGAGAAACTTCAGCAAGCTCAGCTCAAGTTGGCAGAAAAGTCCATTATTTTGGCACACAGGTTTAATCCTCTCTTGAAGGAGTACGTGGCTAGCAAAGAGCAAAAGATCATGAACGATAAATTTGCCATTATAAAATCAAAAAAAGCTTCCATGGAAGAAATGTCGGAAAAGTACAGGGCTTGTTTCAATTTCTGGATCAATGCCGAAGAGGACGTCCACATTAAAGTGAGTCAATCATCTACTCAATTGGGAAAGATCAACGTGCTGGACGCCTTCGCTTTAACGTTTTTTTCCATCTTAACCAACCGTCGACAGCCCGGAGACAACATGCTGCAACTACTCATCACCGGCTGCAATTCGTGCGGCAAGACAATGATTTTTGAAAACCCTCTTCTCGAAGTTTCTCACATGGTCACAACGGAAAAGGGCGTTTCCAGATTTAACTTTGAAGCCAAATCCACAATGCTCTTGCACGATGTCAATTTGACTAATTTGATCAAATCGTCAGACTGCGATCGACTCAAGGCCATTGCCAGGGGAGAACCGGTTCCGGCCAAGACCCACGGAAGCGTGCAAACTGTACCTTCGGTTTTCACCGTCATCACTTCCAATCAGCGTCTCTTTACTCACACATTTTCAACTCTAGAAAAGTCGAGACGGAGCTTTACCAAAGTGTACAAGAGCGACATCAAACCTACCAAAAATATCCACCCCGGCGACATTGCCGCCGTTCAGGCCCGATTCATGGAAGCCTTTGTTCGATCCCGGCCGGAAATTGACGAAATGTACATTCCCCAGAGTGAAAACTTTGAAAGGAAACACGCCATCGCGGGATTGTTTGAAGAAATTGTAAACATTCTATCTAAACACAACAAAAGTGATTTTAAAAGTCAATACTATTACTTGTATCCCATTGGGGGTTTGTGCAAGCACTTGTGCTTGATGCCCAAAGAGTCCAACCAAAAACTAAGGGATCTTTTGTTCAACTTGATGGACCGCTACGATCTTGACGACGAACAAGTGGAATCGTGTTGCAAAGACATGAGCGTTGTGTTGAAATTTGAATGATTTATTTATTTCTTTCAATAAATGGACACATTATAATGATTTTAAACAAAATACAACAATTGTTTTAATGCATTATTATTATTTTCTCTCTCCTTTTAGTTTGTTGGATTGCCCTCCAGCGGATTGGGAGTCTTTTCATCAAACGGATTTCCGACAGAGGTGTAGTAAAAGCTCTTGAGACTTTGACCATTGGCGTTGGTCAAGTTCACGCATCCCTTGCAAGGATTCTTCTTGCCCTTGATGTACCTGTAGAGCTTCAGCCAGGTGTAGAGGGTACCCTTGAAGACGTTGAGCTCAAGTCCGACCTCGTAGTCTCCTTCTTTGCAAAGGGTAAACTGTTTAAGGACTTCGTCCGGCGCAGTCTCGGTCGCGTATTCCATTTCTACAAACTTCTTGTCATGCAATTCGTTGAGAATGTCGACGTAATTGCACAGATTCAGAAAATGCTTTTTATCCACAGAGATGGACCTGCATTCCTTTTTGCTAGAAAAGAAATAAAAGACCCCCTTGTCGTAACGGACTTTGTCGGTTCCTCTGAAGGAAAGCAAAAGTTCTGTGGCCATGTTGACTGACGAACAATTCAACTGCGAATGATTTAAAATTAAAAACTGATTCTCTTTATATAGGCTTCGAGATGGACGTTAACCGCCAAACCCCCAGCTCTGAGGAGAAGGTGGACGCTTTGTTAATTCCAACGGACAGCAGAGGCCATTACATTGTCATATACAACGTGAACCTGCCCATGCGCCTGTTTGCCACGGATGCGACCTCAACCGCCGCACTGGAGCGCGTAAAAAACCTGTTGGAACGCGATTTTGCCAACGCAGAAGCAACGTTTCAATTTACCGCCAGTTATCTCCTGTTTCATCCTGCCACGAGGCAATTTCGTACCTGGACAGGTTCGTTTTACCCCCGAGGCAACGCGCCCGCCATGCTGAGCACATTCCAACCTTTTCGGCCCGACACGTTTGTGCAATTCGGCCTCGATTCTGTGGTAGACGTCGAAGACGGCCTCAGAAATTGGGCGAGAGAAGACACCGGCTGGGTCTTTCACGAAATAATTTCAGTCATTGTCAACGTGCAAGCGCTTGTGTCGCAAACTCATCCTCTGGTTTCAAAATTTCCCAACAGCACTCATGGACAGAAACGCCACATCGTCTTTGCCCTTCCTTGAAGCCATCCGGATTTTGCCAGACGGAGATGAGATTCTAAAGCACATTAAATATGAAGTAAATAATATCGAGTGTACATCTTTTCTCGAAATTATAAAAAAAAATCCAATGCTTTTTGTGAAAATACAAAATTTTCGACACTTTCGTTTTTTGGTCATTCAATACGACAAAATTAAGTCTTGGAAATTGATTTATGATGGCAGACATTTGAAGCATTTAACCGAAACTATGCCTTTGGTCATTTGGCGCTTTGATAACGAGGGTCAATTAATGGAGAATAGGTGTGACCAGAGCGCACTAAAATCATTGGGCCGCAAAAATTTTCAACGGTTACCAACTGCCAGGCCCTTGTGGCAGTTGTTGGAATTGCCGGAGAACGTTCCAGATCCCAACGGATTCGAAGAGACGTTGGCATTCTTGACAAGTCGAAACTTGCAAAAAGACGTTAGAGTGGACTTTATTTTGGCGCCAGGCTACGGTCACAAAGTTTACAACTGGCACCAACCTGTGGCGGCAAAAAAGACCGTTGCTGTATTTACCAACCGCCATTATTTACTGTCCTTTGGAATGCCACTGCCAACGAAAAAGAGGGGACCAAAATCAACAAGATCAGAAGAAAAGAATGTTCCGAATAATCAAGCTGAATTTTTTTCTGAGCGACAGCCGAATAGAAGCAGCGCAATAAGTGTCAAATTGACTGCACTCAATTTGGCCTTTACTTTGGGACTCATTTCGGACGAGCAATTGTTGTATGCTTCAAAAGAATTGTGGAAATTCAACATTGCCATGTGGATGGAATTTGACGACGCATTTAAGGTACGTTATGTGTCTATTTGTGGGGAGAAAATGTTGCTTCAAACTGAAATCAAAGATGAAACCAGTTGGATCAAAGTCTTTGAAAGATTGGAAAAGGAAGGAGACGTTTTGAAGAAGAAGAAGGAGAAAATGTTTTCAGCACTTTTGCAAAAACTACAATCTCTGTCACAAAACACAAATTCACTGTATTCAAAATGTGAAATGCACTTGAAAGCCTTCATTAACAATTTAAAAATTGTCGTCTTTTCTTCAGACGACGCCGCTTTGCACGGGATCAAGATCCCTTTTGCTAATTACCTCTCAAAGAAGCACGGTAAAAAATTTAGAGGATTGACGCTCAACGGGGATTCCAAACATAATTTGGTTTTGCTCAAGTACACCGGCATTGCCATTTTTAATTTAAATGTATTTCTAAAGGCAGATGTTGTGCCAGATGATTTTGCTCCCTCGCTCAATTTAAACAGTTGCTTGAAACATTTGAACGACAAGCGCCTTTGTAAAAATAGGGGAAAGATAATGGCCCCTCGATTACTGGAGAAATGGGCATTTGTGGGTACATTCTTTATGCAGTACTTTTCCTTTGAGATTTTTACCATCAACTCCATTTCTCTGGCAAAGTTGGCATACGAAAGTATCTGGACAAAATATACAAGAATGGGTGGGTCCTTTCACCACGGCCTCGAAAAACTTAAAATTGCCTATGAAATAACTTTGAGAGAGCACTCTCACGGAGGTTTTTCTTATTCCGCGCAGGACGAATTAAAAGTGGGAGATCCAATTTACAAAACGCACGGTGAACCAGCTCAAACTTTAATCGAACTAGATTTGATTTCCAGCTACGGCTACGCCGGAAGTCACATTAGCGTTCCGAAAGGATTTTGCACTGGTTACGTGCATGCAGGAAACGGAAATCTCGTTTGCACCGAGCCCTTTCAACGTCAGCAATCGTTTGAATACATGGCTGTTTTTTACACCTTGTGGTGTTGCGTCCAAAAAAATCTGGACATAAAAACAGTCTACTCTAATTTTCATCAAACTGGTATTTTCAATGTTGGAAATTACCCTGTCGATTTGGTGATTGTCACAAAAAACGGTTCAATTCTGATGTACCAGTTTGACGGAGGTTATGCTCACGGTTGTAAACAGGGATGTCCGACTCTTTTGTCTTACGTGGGGGGCAAATGCAAACTGGAACTCGAAAGAAAGACCTCCGAGAGAGATGACTTTATATTGAGTTGGGCCGAAAAAGTAAATTCAATTCGAACCTTGTTTGTTCAGTACTTTGTAAAAACCGACTGTCACGACCTCGATTATAAAAAACATTCCCTCCAAACTGCGTTTTGTACTATTCCCATGCTCAACAATTTGATTCGAGGCACTTTTTCCCAAAAATTTATTACTTTGAATGATGTTTTGAACTGCTCTGATGAACTGATGTACCTAATGATTGCAGAAGGAACCATGCCAAATGAATTATGTCCCCAAGCTCTTTTGGTGTTGCGAGAAAAGAACTGGTGCAGGTCAACTTTTACCCTTCCCGGAAAGCCAATCTTGTTTACCAAAGATTATGCTGATTGGCTGATGCAATCGTTTAATTTTCAATTTACCAAAATTCACAAAGTCTTTTTCTACAAAAAATGTCACCTTTTAAATTCAATCTTTAAAGATTTGACAATATTACGCATGACCCCCAATTTGCCCTCTTCCACTAAGCAACTCATAAAAATGGTCATTAATTTTACAGCCGGTTACTTTGGATTAAATCAAAACGGAAAAACAGTTTCGCAGCACAAGATTATTTCCCACATTGGTTACAGAAAGATAAACCATGCCACTCAAAGATTTGATCTCATTGAGGGTTCTCGCGATTTGTTTGTCAAAACTATTTACAGGCCCCCTTCTCCGCAACACAAAATGAGCTCTACCGGCATTTCAATTTTTTGCAGCATCGTTGAGTTTGGCAAATTGAGAATGTCTCAAATATTTTGTTTATTTCAAACCTGTCTGTCTCCCCTTTGCTATCGCCACTTGTACACCAACATCGATAACTTTGTAATCGCTTTGTCCGCCCCCTCTTTGGAGGCTGCTGTCTTGCCCCGCCACTTGAACATGTTTAACAAAGCAAAACTTGATTTTTTTGAACCTAACACTCCCGGTCACCTCAAAGAGGAATTTAAAATTGAAGCTTCTCAAAACTGGACCTTTGTTTCAGCAGTAATCATGAACTATGTAATTATCGCAGATAATATTAGCATTCAGAAAAATTCTGCCCTCAACAATATGTCATATCAACAATCGTACCAAGCCTCCCTTGAGCTCCTGAGTAAGAGAAAAATTGTAATTGACCAAGTTAGAAGAGTTCACAAGATTGCCAATAGAGATGTTGAAACAATTACCATGACCTTCAATAAATGAAAAGCTAAAAATGAGATGTACGATGTATTTATTTGAAATAAAATATTACAATTGTTTGCGTTTAAAATATTTTCTTGTAGGGGAATGAAAAATTGACTTCTCCCTTCTTCTTCATTTCCAAAACCAGATTGGTATCCGTGTAATAGAAGCAGACAAAGTAGTGCATGTCTGTCGCGGAACGATCCTGAGTAAAGGTCATGCTGATTTCGAGATCCTGATCCGTGTTGATGGCACTGCCGTTATTGACGTAAGGCACGATCCTCGAGGTCGATCCGAAATTGGTCAGGTTGACATAAACCATTGGGTAGGGTGTGGATTCAAAAGCATTGTGCACGGTATCGAGGGTGATGAGCTTTTGATTTGTTTTCATGCCAAAGGGTGGATTGTGCAGCATATCGTAAAAGATTTTATTCTCGATGATGGGATCGCGAATGGTGCCAATGTTAGGTTCCGTCATGTAAAAGACCTCGTTGTTGATGGCCATGGTGATTCTCTCAATGTTGTGTTTCTGAAAGACGAAGGTATTCGTCTTTTTTTTATACGAATAATTTCCGGTGGAAACATCCTTGGGTAGACAAAAAATGAAGAGTCCTTCAGGCATGGCAATCCTTTGAAGAACGCACTTGAACATTGTGCTGCCGTTGGGAACGAGTTCAGATTGGATGAATTTTGTGACACCCGGGTAGTGCCAGATCTTGGGGCTCTTGAAGAGCGAAGCTTGAAAGGCCTTGTTCAGTCTCAAACGTTCTGTCACCACTCTAAAGTCAGTCAACCGGAAACGATATTCTGGAATGTGATCCGGAGCCGGATAGTCTTTTGTCCAGAAGATGTTTTGCTTGTCGTTGAAATTGACTCTGATGAGAAGTCTGTCCAAAAGTGGCATGGGAAAGATTTTTTGTGCCTCCTGCAGGTAATTGCAAAATTGATAAAAGGGCTGTGAGTCCAGTGGTGTCCACGTAAATTGAACCGAAGCACTTTCCTTAAAAAGTTCTTTTGCGTAAAGATGCCATTCGGATCCGGTATTTACATTGTCCCATCCTTGATCGCCAACTTTGGTGGGTACCCCGTTGCCAGGGTGACATTTTTCGGGACAGAGCAATTTCTTTTGCTCTTCGTTCATGAAGCAGTACCGAAAGGTGTTGAGGTACTGCGAGACAAATCTTCCGTCGTCCGAGCTTGCAATTTTATTGTTGCCGTGCCAAATTTCAAAATCTTTCATGAGTATTTCCCACCAGTTGGGCATGACGACGACGTTTGATGCATCTGCTGGCACGCAAGCTTCCCACTCTCCAACGGCCGTTTTTTTGACCTCAAATTTTCCCTTTACCTTGAATCTGGAGTTGGGACCGAAGCTCAAGACTTCGTCGCTGCGAATGGTAAATTCCATGCAAGTCGGATTATTCACGTTACCGACAATGTTGGAGGCTTCGTTGACGACGATTTCGCTGCCGAGCACTTTTTGGTTGGTGCCATTTCTCCATTTTGCCACAGGTCCAAATTCAAATTGTTCTTCCAAAGCAGTGCTGGGGCGTTTGAGATTTTTTTGTTCTTTTGACATGTTTGAGCTCAACTTTTACGCTTCTTGCTCTTTCTTTTCTTGATCTTGGGCGTGCCCTTGCCTCGCAAAACCTTTTTGGCGGCTTGCTTAAGTTTGGAAAGTGGAATGTGCTTTACCAATTCGGAGGCTCCCAATTTTTGAAGTCCGAATCCGGAGAGTTTGAGAGCGAGACGGCCGTTGCTGAATTTCAAGCCCTTTGTACCCTTCAAGCTATTCTTGGCAGCAGATTTCTTTCGCTTTCCCCCTTTCTTGCGAGACATTGAAGGTTCCTCCTCTTCTTGTTCAATCAATGAGGCCCTTTCTTCTTTTTCTGAAAATTTCACAATCGGTTGATCCGGGGCAAGTCCAAATACCATTCCAGCATGGCTGTTGAAGGAGAACTGAATGATTTTTGCAGAAACTCGCCAGTATTTATAGTTGTTGGTCAGGCTTGAGACCCCTCAACTGCCCGCAAACAAAGGCCCCATTTTTCCAGTCCAATTTGGCGGGCTCGTTGTTGTCCAAAAACCGGTAGAGTTTGTAAGGTACCGAGACGTCGTTTTGACCGCCGGAAAAAAAATTGGGCAGACTCATGGTGGGCGGTTCAAAGCAATTCTCCAACGGCGAAATTGAATAGACGCCCACGGCATTTGGATACACTGTGCACATCAGCTGGTCGCTAATGCCGATCAGGGTGTTGCTCGTTTTTGATTCGTTGGTGACCAAGATCATGCCAGTGTCGTAGCCTAGGGCCCTCGCCATTGTCTCTGTCTTTGTAATGTCAAAGTCGTCGTCCATGCGATCTCCTTCTGTCCGATCTCGATTGATGCTGTCGACAAGTCCAAATCCTAACCGCTCTGCCAAGTCTGTTGGCAAGGTAATTGTTGTTCTGAGTACATCCGGATTTGGCGGGAAAATAAATTTAAATTTTTTTGTAGCTTCGTCATAATTGACATTCACCCGAGTATTAGTCAACTCGGATAGATCTTGCATGGCCTTCTTCATTGCTGTTGCATAATTCTCATTTTTGAAAATGTCCTTTTTTTTCATCTCCAATTTGAGCTCGAGAGGAATAAAGACTGAAGTGAGTGCTTTGAGATCGATTTTTAAGAGGTTTTTCAAAGATTCTTTGGGGATATCAAAAACAGGTGCTTTTTCAGCCAGGACTATTTCAAAATATGCATATAGTTTATTTTTGAACACAAATTTCTTTTGACCGGTCCGTTTTCCAATTTGGTCCGTCGTGAAGCCCATGGCTGTTAAGTGTCCGTCTGTTGAAAAGTAGGTGCCCGTGTTTGGCGCAATCCAAAGCCTGAAGCTAATGTTTTCCCTCACGTTTTCTATCTCCAGGGTTGGAAAAAGATAATTGTTGACAAGTGGAATTGAGCGTGCGGAAACGGGTAGGGCGTTGTAATGTTTGGT
>JAIXOW010000001.1 GCA_027486615.1 Oxalobacteraceae bacterium
CTTAAAGCCACTGATCTCACTCTTACAATTAAACGATCCAGGCCTACGCGCGTTAATGCAGGACTGGTTACACAATGTCTTTGTAGCGGAAGATGCAGCAACGGCATTTGCAGATCGCAGTAAATTACCTGCAGGCGCATGTCTCGTTACGCGTCAAGGTCATTTGATTGGTAAGTTGTCAGTACGTTTCTATGCTTCTGATTCAGAGCAAGATGGTGTGCTCGCCCGCCAACAAGAAATTGAAAATATTGGTCGTCAAGTAAAAGCGCAACAACTGTTAGCGGATGAAGCGCGTCAGCGTTCTGTACGTGCTGATGCAGCACTCACACAAGGCACACAACAGTTACAAGAATTAACGCAACAAGTCACTGCGCTCACGCAAGCTGTGCACAGTATGCAAATTGACATACTTAAGTTATCTGAAGTGCAGGATAGATTCAGCCAGCGTAGTATGCAAATTGCAGAAGACTTGGCAGAGATCGCAGCGCAAGAAGCAGAGCAGCAAAATATTAAAGTTGCCTCTGAAGCGATGTTTGAACAGCTCGATGCTGAACTCGCGACCATGCAAGAAAAACATGAAGATGGCCAAACAGTTTATCTAGAACATGAGCAAGCATTGAATCTAGCGCGTGAAGCTTTGCGTGAACTTGAACGTGCTGCGCAACAAGCTGAGTTTGCTGAGTTGTCACATGCAAATCGCATAGAAGAATTAAAACGTAACATCGCTACCGCGCAAGAACAATCGGCGCAACTGTTTGCTAGCATGGAGCAGGGGCAACTTGAACTCGAATCATTAGATGATCAAGCTGCACAAGCGGGTCTGCAAACTTTGCTGGAAAAACGTAGTGAGCAAGAAATTGCATTGACTAATGCACGTCATGAGTTAGATCAACTGACTCAACAAATGCGTGGTCAAGATGAAGCTAAGTTGGCAGCCGATCGTGCATTGCAACCATTACGTGATCGCATCGTTGAATTGCAACTCAAAGAACAAGCGGCTCGTCTGAATCAAGAACAATATGCGCAGCAATTAGCTGAAGCACAAGCGGATGAAGAAGCACTAGCTGCGAAATTAGGTGACGATGTACGTCCATCTTATTTACAAGGTGAAGTCACACGTCTGACTAATGCCATTGCAGCGTTGGGTGCAGTGAACTTGGCAGCACTCGACGAGTTAGCGCAAGCAACTGAGCGTAAGACTTTCCTTGATGCGCAATATGCTGACTTAACAGAAGCGATTACCACATTGGAAGACGCGATTCACAAGATTGATAAAGAAACGCGCGATCTATTGCAAGATACCTTCGATAAAGTGAATCATCATTTCGGTGAATTATTCCCTGTGCTGTTTGGCGGTGGTAATGCCAAGCTAGTGATGACGGGCGAAGAAATTCTCGATTCCGGTGTACAGGTCATGGCACAGCCACCAGGTAAGAAGAATGCAACGATTCACCTCTTATCAGGTGGTGAGAAAGCACTGACAGCAACTGCTTTAGTGTTCTCTATTTTCCAATTGAATCCTGCGCCGTTCTGTTTACTCGATGAGGTTGATGCACCACTGGATGATGCCAACACAGAACGTTTCTGCGCAATGGTGAAACGTATGTCGGCGAATACACAATTCTTGTTTATCTCGCATAACAAGATTGCGATGGAAATGGCGCAGCAGTTAATTGGTGTGACAATGCAAGAGCAGGGTGTGTCGCGTATTGTTGCTGTTGATATGGAATCTGCTTCTCAGTTAAATTCTGAGCCGGTTGCTGCTTAAGTGGGTCTTATCTGAGTGCTGCTAACTTAATGCTAGAGCTTACTTGTCCCAGTAGAGTTCTGAGCGTATGGTTGCAGCACGTTTTTGGTAATAGGCTTCGTTTTCTTCGGATTGACGTGCATGTCGTCGTTCAATTTCTGCGCAAATCAAATAGTGTTCTTCAAGTCGGCTAAACCACCAGGTTCTTAGTTGCTGCAGTTTTGGTTTTAAAGAGATCATCGTTAGTTCATGTAGTTTGATTTCCCTATTTTTTTGCATTCACTGTCCCCTTGGTTAATTAAGTTGCATTTATGACATCTTAGGGAAAGATCACAAAGCTCAATTGATTTTTATCAAGCTTGGGGATCAACGGTAAATTATTGATAGTCAGCCTAGAAAAGAAAAATTCCATTTTTTATAGCCCTGTTTTTTGTCTTTATTCCTGATAAACAGGGTTTTCATCACCAAACATCGCTCTATCAGACTGCTAAGTCCCCTAAACTGAACATTCCTTGACTAAAATGCCGTCTGAATCAGGGCATTTCACGCTACTTCCCTTAGAATATTGCTTGGAGGAGAGTTCTTCCCAAAATTGTGGGTGAACCATTCAGCGTAGCTGGGGGTGTTAGTTGTTGTAGTTAATTTTTGCGGTGTTTTAATTAATCAAAAGAGCTTAAAGATGGAGTATGCGCATGACTGAACTGCAGGCCAGCCTGATTGCCATTGGTGCTGTCATCGTCGTCGGTGTGATTGCTTATAACAAGTGGACTGAATGGCGCGCGAAAAACTCCGTTGAAAATGCTTTTTCGGATATGCCTGATGATGTACTGATGGGTGGCGGCAATGCGCATCAAAGTCCGCATCAAAGCTCATCTCATAGCCAACATGAAGATGCTGCGCATGAGCACAGAGATGATGAGCATGATCACAGCGCGCACGATGAATATCATCAACAACTTGATCAACATGAGCACGGACATGTGGATCATACTGATGAAGAAGATCAACA
>JAIXOW010000362.1 GCA_027486615.1 Oxalobacteraceae bacterium
CCTATCAAGTTACCGTTATTCATCTCGCTCGACTGTGTCGCAGCACCTGACAAGCTTGTGATACCGAGATCCGACAAGGAGGCCAATTCACCGGCATTGGTCTTACCGTCACTATTGCGATCGGTCCAGACCATCAACTGTCCGAAGGCCGCGTCATTAGCATCAATCAGTCCATCAAGGTTGCTGTCGATGGCATTCAATGCGACATAACCATCCTTAGCTTTGCTACCGTCAGCAAGAACTGTACCTTCACCAAAGAGCTCACCACCGTCGTTGATCTGGCCGTCACCGTTCAAATCTCGAACCAAGAGGCCATCTTTTGCCGCTACCCAGCCAGATTTTTCCGCTTTGCCGTCGTTATCGACGTCGAACACCACACCGTTAGTAGCCGACAAGGTTTGGATGCCATCACCGTTCAAATCAAGCACCAATGGCGTATTGGCGTTGTAGGCCTCAGTTTGCAAGTCATCTAGGAACGAAACTTGAAGAGCAGTTAATGCATGGACTTGGGTAGTAGACATTGCAGTAATTTGATTTGGAGTCAGACCCTTTAAGGCTGCCAAATCAATTGCACCAATAGCTGTCGTGCTTAAACTACTAATAGAAGCAGGATCAATAGCCGAAATCTTAGAACTACCAAAGAAGGCCATCTGATTACTACTCAAACCACTAATTTGAATACTGTTCATTGCAGCAATTTGATTCGTAGCAAGATTTGCTAAATCCCATGGCTCTATAGATCCTACTTGAGCAGGCTTTAATGTCTGAAGTTGCGTTGCACTTAGTGCATTCAACTGATCCGCACTTAATGCTGCAATTTGTAGGCTATTTAAAGCAAGTAAATCCGCATCATCAATTGCCCTAATCTGGTAATCGCGAAGATATGAAATTTGATCAAGTGTCAACGCTCCGATTTGAGAACTATCAAGCGCTTTAAAGAACTGTTCACTTAAATCAAAATTCTCTGCCGAGATTGCTTGAATTTGAGTAGTTCGTAGTGCAGTGATTTGCGCATCTCCCAAACTATCCAGTTGCGACCTCGACATTGCCCCAATTTGCACCGTGTTGAAGGCGGAAATAGCATTAGGGTCAAGAGACTGAATTTGCGTATTTTGTAGCCAACTGATCTGATCTAAGGTCAATGCCCTCAATTGATTGCTATCAAAAATCGCAATTTGATTTGGAGTCAAAGATAACACTTTGCCCATGTCCAAGGAGGCAATTTGGGCTATCCGTAATCCAGTCAGGCCTTGAGTGGAAATAGCAGCAAATTGCGAACTATTAAGTACACTCAATTGATTAATCGATAGAGCACTAATTGGTAAACTACTTAATACACCCATTTGGTCAAAAGTTAAGACTGCCAAATTCAAAGCACTAATTTGATTACTGTTTATTAACGCCACATCATCCACCGACAAAGTACTAATTTGTAGGCTATTGAGTGAGGCAATCTGACTAGTACTTAATCCAAAATTAGTATTTTCAAGCAGTATATGTAACTGATCACTCGTAATCGCTGACAATTGAAGATCAGTTAATCCACGGATCTGAACACTAGTAATAGAAGCTAATTGAACTTCATTGAAAGCGCTAATAGTAAATGTTGATAAACCAGCTAACTGTAAAGATGTCAAGCTAGACAATTGATCACCAGTGAAATTGAATAACTGACTAGTAGTCAATGCCTGTAGCTGCACTGTGCCAAGCTGAGAAATCAAACTTGTACTCAATACTGGGATTTGTAGTTCACTTAGCCCTGCAATTTGTACTGAATTTAAAGTTAAGAGTTTTGTATTTAATACAGCAATGTGATCATTACTCAAACTATTAATACCTAAACTCGTAAATCCAGCTATTTGTAAGCTAGTTAAAGCTTGAATTTGATCCGTAGCCAGTAAAGTAATCGCTTGAGTATTTAAAAGTGCAATAGCATCGGTAGTTAGTGCAGTAATTTGCATAGTACTTAATGCATTAATCAAACCTAAGCCATATTCTTCTGAGTAAAAATTCCATACCCAAGTAGGGAAATTCTTGATTGCTGAGTGAGAAATAGCATTTACCTGCTCGGCAGTGAATGCTCCAAAAGGTACACCCATCAATTGGATAGCGGACATCACACCTACTTGCGTTGTAGTAAATGCGCGCAGATGATCAGTATCCATCATCGCCAGTTGATCAGGTAGGAGACGTGAAATCTGAGTAGAAGAAAAACTCACAAACGATTCAATATTGTAATTATTAATAAAATAAGGATCAATTAAAGGCACGACTTCTGGAGAAATTAAACTCAGATTTTGACCTTGTAAGAGAGCAACCCAATCAACAGGCCCCGTGGAATGTTCTAGGCCAGTTGCAGGGCCAGCTATAGTTTTATAAAACGCATAAGCTTCGCTAGAACTAAATAAGAAATCATTTACAGAAAGTATATTTTTATTGTTTGGATAAATTAAATCTGTCCTTTGTTGTGTATAGATACTCAATGGAGCAGTCATGACATTTGACGAAGGATAAATAGGATAACCAGCAAATTGACTATTGTTATCGCTATCGTAAATTTGAGATGCTAAAGGTAATTGCTTATCTAAATTTGAAGAATAGGTAGTACCTAAATCAGCTTTATCAGAATAATAAATTCGCACTCTTTCAACAAAAACAGAAGTCTGATTACTTTCTGTTTTAGAGGAAAGGTCGAATTTAATACCGGCCATTCCGTTAGAGATGACAAAATTCGCACTAAAAGGATTACCAATTTCATCAACCAAAATTTCACCGACTTGATAGAAATTCGGATTCGCACTCGTCAACATAACGTCAAGATTATTAACTGAATAATATTTCTCAATACCCTCAATTACAGCTTTAGTAGCAGCAGAGAAATGTTCTACAGTAAAGCCACTTTGGTCAAGACTACTAAACTGCAGTGGTGTTAATACATTGAACTGTGAGGTAGTTAATGCAGATACTTGTGGAGAATTGAGTGCAAATAACTGCGTTGTAGTGAGTCCAGCAATATCTCTAGTTTCTATTGCTTTTATTTGATCAGCACTAAACAAAGTAATCTGCGATGAAGTAAATGCACCTATTTGTGTACTTGTCAGTGCAGCTATCTGGGCTGTAGTCAATCCTGACATCGCATCGTCATTCAGACTAAATTTCCAATTCTGAGTTGCTGGATCAAGTTTAAATTGAACTTGTCCTATTGCCTGAATTTGAACCGTCGTTAAAGAACTAATATCTGTTGTTTCAATAGCACTAATTTGATCGTTGCTTAACAGATTAAAAGTTCCATCGGAAAAAGATAGCGCAGAAATTTGCAAGCTAGTTAATGCAGCTATCTGCAATGTGGTTAGCTCAACAACATTCGATGAGCTGAGAGAACCCACTTGATATGCAGTTAGAGCGGCAATTTGAAGTGTATTTAAAGAACTTATTTGATCTGTATTCAAATACGAAAAATTAGAAATTCCGACTATGCTAGTAGGACTCACCGCAGAAATTTGGTCC
>JAIXOW010000267.1 GCA_027486615.1 Oxalobacteraceae bacterium
ATGATTTTTATTCAGTACGCATAGCGCTTAATTTTTCAATTAGAAACTATGCTCCGCACTAGGAAAGCTTAGGTCTCGTACTGCTTGCACATAGTGTTGTATCGCTTCTTCTATGCTGTGTGCAGACTCCATGAAATTCTTCACAAACTTAGCTTTATGTCCTGGAAACACGCCCAGCATATCGTGCATGACTAAAACCTGTCCTGAGCAATGTACACCAGCTCCGATTCCTATAGTTGGTATGCTTAGCTGAGCTGTGGTTTGCTTAGCTAAGTCAGTAGGAATGGCTTCTAATACGAGTAAGGAAGCACCAGCTTCTTGTAAGGCTAAGGCATCATGCACGAGTTGTTGTGCTGATTCTGTCGTTTTGCCTTGTACTTTAAAGCCACCTAATTGAAAAACAGATTGTGGTGTAAGACCTAAATGCGCACACACTGGAATACCACGTTCGACTAAGAATTGAACAGTGGGGACTAGCCAGCTACCGCCTTCGCACTTAACCATCTCAGCACCATTTCGCATGAGAATAACAGCGTTTTCAAAAGCTTGTTCGGGTGTGCCATAACTTCCAAAAGGCATATCAGCCAAAATCAGAGAAGAGCGTACAGCACGTGCCACACTTTTTACATGATAAGAAATATCTTCTAAGGTGACAGATAATGTTGAGCCATGCCCCTGACACACCATGCCCAGTGAATCACCTATCAAAAGAACATCGACTTGATTGCGATCCATAAGCGCTGCAAAGCTCGCGTCATAACAAGTCAGCATAGCTATTTTTTCGCCTTTTTGCCGCATAGCGGCGAGTGTGCTTATAGAGATTTTTTTTCTCATGTCTTTATCATTAAGATTTGAATACGAGGACATGCTCACTCTCCGCGATTAAAAAATTCACGCTTGCCGCGCATGGAAAAAATTCTCTGCATGAGTAGATCAAAATCTTCACTACTCTCTACAGGATTAAGACGTTCAGTATTAACAATTAATAAAGGTGAGGTTTCGTAATGATGAAAAAAACGACTATAACTCTCACACACACGCTCTAGATAATTTTCTGAAATTGCCTCTTCACTTTGCACACCACGTCTGCGTATACGTTCATTTAAGGTGGCAGGTGCAGCCTGTAAATAAATCACTAAATCAGCGCGTGGTGAGACTTGATTAAAGTGATCATACAACTGACGATAAAGATGGAGTTCATCATCATCTAACGTTAAGGTGGCAAAAATAGGATCTTTTTCAATTAGAAAATCAGATACCACTGGAGCAGAAAATAAATCTCCTTGGGTTAAATCACGTAACTGATTCATACGTTGAAAAAGAAAAAACATTTGAGTAGGTAAAGCATAGCGCGTAGCATCGCGATAAAACTTTTCTAGAAAAGGATTTTCTTGCGGTTGCTCAAGCAAAGTTTGAGCGCCAATTGCGGTAGCAATACGCTTCGCTAAGGTGGTTTTGCCGGCGCCTATAGGGCCTTCTACAACAATATAGCGATATTTTTCGATCTGCATAGAGTTATCCGATTTTTTGCAATAACGTGATTCATCTAGTGTGGGTAGAGAGTGGCTCGACTAGCAGTTTTTGTATACGCTGATCACTGAGTGAAGGTAAAAAATCACTCGCTAAGCCTTTTTCTGGAATAGTAATGTCTGGCGCAATTTCCAGTAAAGGATGTAGTACAAAAGCGCGCTCTGTCATTCTGGGATGAGGCAGACTTAATGATGCTTGGTTAATGATCTCATCCGCATATAAAAGTAAATCTAAGTCTAGTGTGCGAGGTGCATTAGGAAAAGGTCGTTCTCTACCAAAGGCAAGTTCGATTGATTGGCAATGACTTAACAAAGCCGCAGGGCCAAGTGTGGTGTCGATTGCGACAACAGCATTCATAAAATCATTTCCGCTTGCTTCATAAGGCGCACTTTGAAAAAAAGAAGAAGTTTTACGTAGCTGCGACTGCGGTAATTTTTCTAATGCTGCAATTGCAGCATGCATCATAGCGAGTGAATCGCCAAGATTTGAACCTATTCCTATATATGCCGTAGCCGCTTGCATTAAGAATTACTTTCTGGAGACATATTTTTTTGACGTGGGCGATGTGTTCTGCGCCGTCTTTTTTTGTTTGCACTCGATGGTGCAAGCGATGTTTGTTGCGTATTCATTAAAATCTCACGATCTTCTTCATCGGCTAGCATGAAAGAAGTCCACCATGTGCCGAGCTCTTCTTCTATTTCACCTGAAGCGCAGCGTAGTAGAAGGAAATCATAACCAGCCCTTAGCCGTGGATGTTCAAGTAATTTATAAGGTGAGCGTCCTACTCGTCGCAAAAAGCGCGGCTGCATTGCCCAAATGTCGCGCATATCACTCGTAATACGTCGTTGTAATGCTAGTTGTTCTGCTTGACCATCAAGTACATCATCGGCTGCGAGATGTAAGGCAGGAATCGTTAATTCACCTGCTGCTTGATAAGCCTGCCATTTTTCTAATACTTGATGCCAGAGTAAAGCTGCAAATAAAAAACCTGGTGAAACGGGTTTTCCCTGACGTATACGTTCGTCTGTATTGGATAATGCGAGTGTGACAAATTTTTCACCGAGTGGCTGTTCTAGTACAACATCTAATAGCGGCAATAGGCCATGATGTAAGCCCTCTTCACGCAACTGACGCAGACAAGCCATAGCATGCCCACTCATGAGTAACTTCAGCATCTCATCAAATACACGAGCAGAGGGCACATTGTTAATCAAGGGCGCCATCACAGAGATGGGTTTGCGCGTCTCTGCCGCAATTTTAAAATTCAGTTTCGCTGCAAAACGTACTACACGCAGCATGCGTACGGGATCTTCACGGTAACGTGCTTCAGGCACACCGATGATACGCAGTGTTTTATTTTTTATATCCGCAATCCCACCGTGATAATCGAGTACGGTTTGTGTAGAGGGATCGTAGTACATGGCATTAATGGTGAAGTCACGACGCACTGCATCTTCATGTTGTTCACCAAAAGTGTTATCCCGTAAAACACGACCATGTTCATCTTTTAGTGCACCTTCCATCGCACTACCTCGAAAGGTGGTAACTTCGATGAGTTCTTGTCCAAAAATCACATGCACAATTTGAAAACGTCGTCCTATGATGAAAGCACGACGAAATAAACGTTTCACTTCTTCAGGTGTGGCATTGGTAGCGACATCAAAATCTTTTGGTTTAATGCCTAATAGCAGATCACGTACAGCACCGCCCACAACAAATGCTTTGAAGCCTGCTTGTTGCAAGGTATTGGTGACTCTGACTGCATTGGATGATAAGAGCGATGGATTAATCGCGTGCTGTTTAGAACCTAGTACGAGAGGTGAGGTATTGCTAGGCGCAGCTTGTGCTCCACCAAATAGACGACGGATAAATTTATTAATCATTAAATAAATTCAGTGTAGGCCAGCCGTGTTCTTGTGCATGAGCTGCTAAGAGCGCATTCGGATTCGTTGCAACTGGATGCGTTACAACAGACAACAGCGGAATATCATTTTGTGAGTCACTGTAAAAAAAACTTTGATTAAAGTCTTGCAATGATAACTGCATAGATTCTAACCACAGTTTTGTATTCACTACTTTACCTACGCCAAAGGGAGGCGTACCTACAAGGCGGCCGGTAATCTCACCGCTATCAGAAATTTCTGGTTCAGCTGCAATTAAATGTGTAACGCCAAATGCTTGAGCGATAGGGCCAGTAACGAATCGATTGGTTGCAGTAATGATGGCAATCAAATCACCTTGTTCTTGATGTTGATTGACTAGTGCACGTGCAGCAGGTTGGATTGCCGGTTGTATGATTTCATGCATAAATTGCGCATGCCATGCATCTAATTGAGACCGAGGAAAGCGCGCCAAAGTTCCGAAAGCGAATTCCAGATATTCAATCGGATCTAAAGTACCGTTCTGATATTGTGCATAAAAAACTGCATTACGTGCAGCATGCGCTTGTGCATCGACTGCGCCAATTTTGCTCAGAAATTGTCCCCATTCATAATCTGAATCTAGGGGTAAGAGTGTGTTATCAAGATCGAAAAGTGCGAGATTCATAAGGGATCCGGCGTGTCATCTAATTCAAGCAACTCACGCAATAAGGGAACAGTGATGGCCCGTTTAGTCTCTAGAGAATAGCGATCTAAGGCTTGTAACATGGCTGTTAGCGATTGCATATCACGTCTAAAGTGCGTCAGAAGATAGGGTATCACGCCAGTCGACAAGTGTAGTCCTCGTGCATCGGCGGATAAACTCAGTGCTGCAATTTTTTCTTCATCACTCAGGCCGTGTAATTGATAGATTAATCCCCAACCTAAACGCGTACGTAAATCTTCCCGTAACTGCAGTTGACTAGGTGGGTGGGTGGCGGTCGCAATCAAGGCACCGCCATTCTCACGGATTTGATTAAACAAACCAAAGGCAGCGATTTGTACTTCAGAGCTGAACGCTTCGCAATCATCTAACAGATAGAGATGATAATTTTCTGAAAAATGGAAATCACTAGCAGCACTATCCGCTGTCAAATAAAGTGCAGATGTTTGCTCTTTGAGTGCATGTAACAAATGCGATTTACCGCAGCCTGATTCACCCCAAATCATGACAAAGCGTTTATCCAGATTCAAATCTGTAGCGTGGCTGAATTGCGCAATCAATGCCGCTAATTCCTGATTTCTACCGACGACAAAATTATCCAGCGTTTGTGGTTGGGTTACATCCCATTCAAGCAATAACTGCCTCATGACTGACCATAAAAAGGGCTTTGTAGATAGTGCTCACGTAAGCGTTTCACTATCACGGAAAGAATGGCAGATGCTGGAAGGGCAAGCAAGATACCGACAAAGCCGAATAACTGACCAAATGCTAATAAAGCAAAGATCACTGGTAGAGGATGTAAACCTATGCGCTCACCCACCAAGCGGGGCGTGAGATAAAAGCCTTCAATCACTTGACCACATCCATAGATGATGGCAATTGCTATCAAACCTTGTAAGCCATCAAACTGCAATATCGCTGCCACTACCGCGAGTAAGAGCCCGATACCAAATCCAATATAAGGAATAAAGACGAGTAAACCTGTCAGCAGTCCCACTGGTAGGGCAACATCGAAACCAGCAATAGCCAGTGCAACAGAATAATAAGTTGCTAATACCAGCATAACGAGTAATTGGCCCCGTAAATATTGCGCTAATAAAGAATCGGCTTCAACCGCCATGGAAGTGACCAGACTAATCCAACGGCGCGGCACCATTAAAGCAAGTCTTGCCAGCATGGCATGCCAATCGAGTAAGAGATAAAACAAAACCACAGGGACCAGTACTATCGTTGCAATCCAGCCCATGACTGCCATTCCACCAACTTTGAGTGATGATAAAAAGGCAGGTCCCAGTTCAGCGCTGCCTGCTGCCAGTTTTTCAGCCAACATTTGCTTTACACCGGCGCTATCTAATTGCACCTTCATCCCCAATTGCGCAAGCCAGGGACCAAGAATGGCATCGATTTTATCGAGCAAACTAGGTAAACGTTGCTGTAGTAGAGGAATTTCAGCGCGCAAAATCGGAACCACGATCAACAGCAAAGCAATGATTAATATGAAAGTGGCAATGATAATCAGCATCACAGCAGTAACGCGAGGAATCCGACGCTCTGTCAGCCAGTCCACTCCAGGATTTAAGACATAACCAATCATTGCTGCTGCGACAAATGGCGCTAATACCGGCCCTAACAAGACAAACAGAGCGACCAGCAATATGCCTATCGCTAACCATAGCAAGGACTGACGTTGTTCTGAAGTGGAGAGGGGCATAATGAAATCGTTTAGATAAAGCAGTAAGTGGTCGGAATCAGCGGGGCAATTTGGTAAAATACGGCTCGCGCGGCGTCTGGTTGATTGCCGCAAACGCTTATTCTACCGTCTCTGCAAAAGTAACTATCATGGCTTCCCAATCTCCTGTTTCTCTTTCCTACCGTGATGCTGGTGTTGATATCGATGCAGGTGATGCATTAGTTGAAGCCATTAAGCCCTTTGCTAAGCGCACCATGCGTGAAGGTGTATTAGGAGGCATAGGTGGATTTGGTGCGTTATTTGAAGTCAGCAAAAAATTTCGTGAGCCAGTTTTAGTTTCTGGGACAGATGGTGTTGGCACTAAATTGCGATTAGCTTTTCATTTGAATCGCCACGATACCGTTGGTATAGATTTAGTCGCCATGAGTGTCAATGATATTTTGGTACAAGGTGCTGAGCCTCTATTTTTTCTCGATTACTTTGCATGCGGTAAGTTAGATGTCGCAACCGCAACCGATGTGATTAAAGGTATTGCAGCCGGATGTGAACAAGCTGGTTGCGCTTTGATCGGTGGTGAAACTGCTGAAATGCCTAGCATGTATCCCGATGGTGAATATGATCTCGCAGGATTTGCAGTAGGTGCAGTAGAAAAATCACGCATTATTGATGGCAAATCCATCGCAGCAGGTGATGTGGTGTTGGGTTTAGCTTCGTCTGGTGCGCATTCAAATGGTTACTCATTGATTCGTAAAATTATTGATGTCGCTAAGCCAGACTTGAATGCAGATTTTCATGGTCGTAAATTAGCCGATGTATTGATTGCGCCGACGCGTATTTATGTGAAGCCTTTATTAGCATTAATGGAAAAAATTTCTGTGCGTGGTTTAGTGCACATCACCGGTGGTGGCTTAGTAGAAAATATTCCACGTGTCTTACAACCCAACTTAACCGCAGTGATACAGCGTAGTGCTTGGCAAATGCCACCATTGTTCACATGGCTACAGCAGCATGGTGGAGTGGCAGATGCAGAAATGCATAGAGTCTTTAATTGCGGTATAGGCATGACAGTGATAGTTTCTGCCAGTGATGCCGATGCAGCAGAAGCGGAATTAAAACGTTTGGGTGAAACAGTTTATCAACTAGGCGTGATACGTGAACGTCACGGTGATGAACCACAAACCATCGTTGAATAAAATTCCGGTATGTTGATACATAAAAAAAGCTGCTTATAAAGCAGCTTTTTTATTTTGCATTACAAACTTCAATGTTGATTTTTCTTGCAGTCAGCTTCTGCTAAGGTTTGTAATTGCTTGCTACGCGTATTATTTTTTACCAAACTAGCAGGTGGCTTGACGCGCACTGGCTGACTAATATTTGTCTGGCTTGATAACACATTGCTGACAGTATCTGGTGCTGCATTCCATACGGGGTCAGCAATGCCTTCAAACACAGATTTTAATTGTTGTCCCCACGTGTTACGTATCATTTGGAAGTATTGATTTTTTTCGTCTATGGTGACGAATCTACTCACTGCTAATGCATCGGTTTCATACACTAATAAATCTAAAGGAAAGCCTACAGAAATATTGGAGCGTAATGTGGAGTCCATAGAGATGAGTGCACATTTTGCGGCTTCATCAATAGGCGTGGCAGGATTAATCACACGATCAATAATAGGTTTTCCGTATTTTGCTTCACCGATTTGAAAATACGTATTTTCATTGTGAGATTCTATGAAATTCCCGGCTGCATAGAGCTGAAATAATCGACAGCGTTCACCTTTTATCTGACCACCAAAAATAATACTGACATTAAAATCAATCCCAAATTGCTCAAGTGATTTTGCATCGCGTTGATGCACAACACGGATACACTCACCCACAATTTGTGCTGCTTCATGCATGGTTTGCGCAGTCCAGATACTGACACCATCCGCATTCAAATATTCAGAAACGATTTGGCGTATCGATTGCGAGATAGATAGATTCCCTGCTGTCATGATGACCATCATACGGTCGCCCGGATTTTCAAACACATTCATTTTTCTGAATGTACCGATTTGATCGACACCCGCATTCGTGCGTGAGTCGGAGAGAAACACCAAGCCTGCTTCCAGGCGCATGGCTACGCAATAAGTCATGATCGCGAGGTAGAGTGAGAAAGTTGGATTCTAACCCAGACGTGTATGCTGTTCATGTTCGACGCAATGTAACATTCACTGTTAATGATTCGTCGCTACCACCACGTCGCACACCTCTGACGGGTGCTGCAGATTCATAATCACGACCCACAGCAAGACGACAATAGCCTGTATTTTGTAAACAGGCATGCGTCACATCGATGCTGACCCAACCTGAAAAATCACTTTCTTCTACCCAGACATCTACCCACGCATGACTTGCGCCATGCGCCACATCACCTGAATCAAAATAACCAGAGACATAACGTGCGGGTAGTCCAATGCTATGACAACAAGCGAGAAATAAATGCGCATGGTCTTGACACACGCCCATGCCTAGTTGCAGTGCATCTTGTGCTGAAGTGGTGACAGAAGTGGAGCCAGTTTGATATTTGACTGAACCACGAATCGCACTAGCGAGATCAAGTAAGGCTGTTGTGTTCGTTTGAGACGATAAATTTTTTGCTGCAAACTCGCGAATTATTTCTGAAGGTTCAGTGAGTTGTGTGGGTACAGTGTAAGTGAGTGGTGAGAGTTGGGATTTATCTTGTATACGACCATGATCAAGCTCTGCGATTTCCACTGTGCCGGTTGCGATAATTTTAATTTCTTTGTGTGGTGCAGTCAGTGTGAGCATTTCGCAGCTATTGCCAAATGCATCTTCAAAGGCATGAGTTTTACCAATTGTTTTTACCTGCCATGAAACTATACGTTGATGATCTTCATGGCGTGGTATGACACGCAATTGTTGAATAGTATATCCAACTGGCGCTGTATATTTATAAAGCGTCTCGTGTTTAATGGAGAGTAGAGTATTCTTCATGCGGCAAGAGGTAGTAGAAAATCGCGACTCACGCGGTTGCCGAGTTCATAGATTTGTTTAAGGAATTCCGTCAGAAAATCATGCAATCCACGTTTCAGTATTTCATCCATACTGCTAAAGCGCAGATCAGCATGTATACGACCTGCAAAGCGTTCAGTTTCTGCAGAGCTGTTGTTTCTTACTTCTGCAAGATTAGTTACGACTTCTGTTACGCAAGCCATCAGTGAGCGTGGCATATCAGCACGCAAGATCAGTAATTCTGCAACACGTGCTGGTGTGATGACATCACGATAAGCTTTACGATAAGTTTCAAAGGCAGAGACTGAACGTAACACAGAAGCCCAATGATAAAAATCTGCATCATGACTGGCTAGTAAGTTGCCATCAGCGCTGTGAAATTTCACATCAAGTAAACGTGCTGTATTATCCGCACGCTCTAAGAATGTACCTAGTCGTATGAAATAAAAAGCTTCATCTTTTAGCATGGTGCCTATAGTGACACCACGCGAAAGATGCGATCTATGTTTTACCCATTCAAAAAATTCTCCTGGATCGCGCTCTAGTGTGTGATTATTTAAAACACTCTGCATATCTAACCAAGTGGTGTTTTGTGTTTCCCATACCTCAGTCGTTAAAGCGCCGCGCACTGCACGTGCATTTTCACGCGCATGCGTCAAACAAGAAGCGATAGAAGAAGGATTTTCAGGATCCTTCACCATGAAATCAATCACATCTTTATGCGTTATAGCAGGATACTTATCATCAAAGGCTGGCTGTAGTTCTGAAATACCTAATACAGCGCGCCATCCTAATTCAGCTGCTTCTGCTGATTGAGGTAAGAGTTGTGTTTGTAAATTCACGTCTAGCATACGTGCTGTGTTTTCAGCACGCTCTGTATAACGTGCCATCCAAAATAAATGATCTGCAGTGCGGCTTAACATGTTATTTCTCCAGTATCCATGTATCTTTGGTGCCGCCACCTTGTGAAGAATTCACCACCAGTGAACCTTCTTTAAGTGCAACACGAGTTAATCCACCAGGAACCATAGATACTGTTTTCCCAGATAAGACAAATGGACGTAAATCGATATGGCGTGGTGCAATGCCTGATTCGACATAAGTAGGGCAAGCAGATAAAGCGAGAGTGGGTTGTGAAATATAACCATCGGGCTTAGCAATTAAGCGCTGACGAAAATCTTCTATATCTTGTTTGCTTGATGCAGGACCAACTAACATGCCATAGCCACCTGCGCCATGCACTTCTTTCACAACTAATTCAGATAAATGGTCGAGTGTGTATTGCAGATCTTCTTTGCGACGACATTGATAAGTAGGTACGTTATTCAGTATAGGATCTTCTGATAAATAGAAACGTATCATGTCAGGAACAAAGGGGTAGATAGATTTATCATCCGCCACACCGGTACCAATTGCATTGGCTAAGGTCACACGTCCTGCACGATAAACAGATAACAGTCCTGGTACACCCAATGTGGAATCAGAACGAAACGCGAGTGGATCAATATAATCATCATCCATGCGTCTATAAATCACATCAACCCGTTGCGGGCCACGAGTGGTGCGCATGAACACACTGTTATCGTTAACAAATAAATCTTGTCCTTCGACTAGCTCAACCCCCATTTGCTGCGCAAGAAAGGCATGTTCAAAATAAGCGGAGTTATACATGCCTGGTGTCATGACAACCACTACAGGATCATCAACACCGACTGGTGCGACGGAACGCAACATGTCGAGTAAGAGATCAGGATAATGTGCGACAGGTGCGATTTTATGACGTGAGAATAAGTCAGGAAATAATCGCATCATCATCTTGCGATCTTCTAACATGTATGACACACCGGAAGGTACGCGCAGATTATCTTCTAAAACATAAAACTCACCTGCGCCTGCACGCACGATATCCACACCTGCTATGTGCGCATAAATATCGGATGTAACTGAGATGCCTTGCATTTCAGGTCGATACTGCGCATTGTGAAAAATTTGTTCAGCAGGTATGACACCAGATTTCACAATATGTTGTTCATGATAGATATCATGGATAAACATATTCAAAGCTTGTACACGTTGCGTTAGACCTTTACGTAATTGTGTCCATTCTTTTGCAGGGATAATGCGCGGGATGATATCGAAGGGAATTAAACGTTCAGTACCTGCATTATTGCCATAGACAGCAAAGGTGATGCCGACACGTCTAAACAATAAATCGGCTTCCATACGTTTACGTGCAAGCGTATCAGCAGCTTGTTCAGACAACCAGTGTTCAAACTCACGATAGTGGTCTCGTACCTGACTGGCACCGTCGGTATACATTTCATCAAAAAAGCCTGGCATGAAGTCTTATCCCGCAAAAGTCATACTGAATAGAGCGAGTGCTATCAAGAAACATGCCAAGCTAGTGATTATTAGGCTAGTCTGATCTGATCTACTAAGCGGGTTGTGTGTACTGAGGGAGGTGGTGTGAGTAAGCTAACAATAATCATGGCGATAAAGCCAGCAGGTACGCCAAAAACACCGGAAGAAACTGCGGCAATATGAAACCATTGTTGACTCAGTGAGCCGCCTAATGCGGGATTAGCAATCAACATATAGAAAACAGAGATAAAAAATCCTATCAGCATGCCTGCAATTGCGCCTTGTTGGTTCGCTCTTTTCCAAAAAACGCCCAATATTAGTGCGGGAAACAAGGTAGAGGCAGCGAGTGAAAAGGCAGCACTCACCATTGTGAGGATATCGCCTGAACGAAATGAAGCAGTATAAGCAGCTAATAAGGCTACTACGAGTAGTAATAACTTAGAAATCGTCACGCGTTTTTGACTTGATGCACCGGGAGCGACCATTTTGAAATAAGTGTCATGCGTGAGTGCACTAGAGATGGTCAATAGCAAACCATCTGCGGTCGACAATGCTGCGGCAAGCGCACCTGCTGCGATGAGTGCAGAGATGACATAAGGTAGACCTGCGATCTCGGGTGTGGCGAGAACCACCATATCGCCATCCATGATGATTTCAGCTAATTGAACAATGCCATCTTTATTGATATCGACAATGCTAATCATGGGTTTGAGTTTGTCGATATGGGACCAGTAATTCACCCAAGCTGGTAGATGGGAAATATCAGCGCCAACTAAGCTAGTATAAATATCGAGCTTCACTAACACCGCTAATGCAGGCAATGCGGTGTAGAGCAACATAATAAAAAATAAAGCCCAAAACACTGAGAAGCGTGATTCTGAAACAGTCGGTGTGGTGTAAGAGCGCACCAATACATGTGGCAGTGCTGCAGTGCCCAACATAAGACAAAACACTAAAGCAAGAAAATTATTGCGTTTAATGTCTGAGCTCTCTTTATCTTTACCAGGGAAGGGCTCGGTATGTGGCGTCAGTGGTTGAGCGCGTATAAAAAGTAAATCGGCTTCTGCTTGCCAGATACGCTGCGCTTCATTGGGGCTTTTAGGATAATCTGATAAAGCGCGATTGGCTGCTTTAATCTCAATCAGAGAAGCATTACCAGTTTGTAGTTCTTGTAATTTGCGGCGAGCTACTGATCGACCTTCATCCCAAGAGCGCGGTAAATTTTTTATTTGTTGTTCAAGCTTGACTGCGCGTTCACATAACAAATCTTTTACTTCTTGTTCTTTGCTATCACCGCTTAATTGTTTTTCTTTTTCAATCAGACCAGTCATCGCTGATCCATAAGTGATTTGTGGAATAGGTATGCCCGTTTGTTTAACTGATAGCCATGTCACAGGAATCATGAAAGCAACAATGATAATGATGTACTGCGCTATCTGCGTCCATGTGATGGCACGCATGCCACCTAAAAAAGAGCAGACTAAGATACTGGCTAATCCAAGAAAAATACCCACTGAAAAATCAATACCAGTAAAACGTGATGTGATCAGTCCTACGCCATAAATTTGCGCAACCACATAGGTAAAGGAAATAATAAGAGTAGCTAAGACTGCCAAGCTACGCACTACATTGCCGTTATAACGTCCTGGATAACGAGCAGCTAAAAAATCTGGAATCGTATATTGACCAAACTTACGTAGATAAGGTGCGATTAAAAAAGCAATCAGACAATATCCACCAGTCCAACCCATGATGTAAGCTAAGCCATCAAAACCTTGCAAATAAAGTCCACCTGCAAGTCCAATAAAACTCGCAGTAGAAATCCAGTCAGCTGCGGTTGCCATGCCATTAAACATAGCCGGTACACGTCGGCCAGCTACGTAATATTCAGAGATATCAGCAGTGCGACTAAAAAATCCTATTACTGCATACACTACAATGGAGGTGAATAAAAATAAATAGCCTAACCAAAATCGAGGTACGCCTTCATATTCAAGTAAGGATAGCGACAGAATTAATAAGCCAAAGCCTATGGTGTATAAACCAAAGTAGCGACCTAATAATTTTGCGAAATGCTGTGACTTCATACTGAGCTTGATGCGCTTGCATCGATTTTCTTAGCAACAATAGCGTAGATAGCAATCAGTAATAAATAAATCAGTATCGAGCCTTGTGCTGCCATGTAAAAAGAAACAGGCCAACCGAATAAGCTTAGTCCTGCAAGTTCACGTGCAAAGAAAATAATACTAAAGCTCATAATGAACCAAATACTCAGCAGAATAAAAGTCAAGCTGCGTAATTTTTTCCAATGTGTTTTTTCTTGCGATGTTGATGCGGATGTCATCATGCTTTGTGTGTGTTATCTAAGTGACTTGCTTGGACTAACGGTAAGCTAATACGAAATAAACAACCAGGCATGCTAGGGTCATGGCTACGTGGGTTACTAAAAATATCAACGCTAGCATGATGATGTTGTGCGATTTCACGCACGATAGATAAACCTAATCCACTACCTTCTGTATTCGAGCCGAGTATGCGATAAAAACGCTCCAATACATGCGTGCGTTCATTTGCAGGTATGCCTGGACCGTTATCATCAACTTCAAAAAAAGCTAGTTCGCGTTCTACATCTGCTGCCACTCTGACGGTTACTCTACCTTCTTGTGGTGTATATCGTAGTGCATTATCAATTAAATTATTCATTAACTCACGCAGCATAGTGGCATTGCCACCTATATTCACGGCATGTGATACATCTTCAAAGCCAAGATCAATCTTACGTGTGAATGCAGTTTGTACCCAGTCTTGTAAGACACCGCGTGCTAATTCATTGAGTTCGATTAAATCGAAAGCGATCGCTTGAGATGACTGATTTTCTGCGCGTGCTAACGCTAATAATTGATTCACTAGTCGGGTTGCGGACTCTGAACTTTTTGATAGCTGTTCTAATGAGCGTTGAATTTCATTGCGATCTGATTGACGCATAGCTAATTCAGATTGCATACGCATACCTGCTAAGGGCGTTTTCATTTGATGGGCAGCATCAGCGATAAAGCGTTTCTGCATTTGTATACTTTGCGATACCTGCATGAGCATCTCATTTAAGGACCGTACTAAAGGAGAAATTTCTTCTGGTACGCCATGTGGATCAATCGGTGATAAATCATCGGATCTACGCGAACGTATATGTTCTTGTAATGTAGCTAAAGGGGATAAGCCACGGGCGAGTGCAAACCACAGCAATGTTAAGGCAATCGGCAAAATAATAAATTCAGGCAGGATCACGCCTTTAATAATTTGATTCGCAAGTAGCTGACGTTTATCTAGCGTTTCTGCAACCTGAACCAATGCATAACGTGGCGCTGCTTCTGTATTGTCTTGTGGTCGTTTTTGTAAATTCACATAGGTATAAGCAATCCGTACATCAGCATTGCGCATACGTTCATCACGCAAGAGTACAGACCATGGAACTGGTTGGTCTTCATCATTCGGTAAAGGAAGATCGCTATCACCTGTTAATAATTCGCGATCAGGACCACTGACTTGGAGATACACATTATCGATATCATCGGCACGGAGAATGTCGCGTGCTGAATAAGGAATTTGCGCAGTTAACTTGCCATCATATTCTTTGACTTGTTGTGCTAATACCGTCACTCGATCTTCTAGTGCGCGATCAAATGGTTCATTCGCAATCGATGTCGCAATCAGATAAGTAATACCGATACTCACAGGCCACAGTAAGAGCAAGGGCATTAACATCCAATCCAGAATTTCTCCAAACAAGGAGCCTTGCATACGTTCTTGTTCTGAATGAGGTGGACTGTCTATGGAATCTGACTGCACTGCCTGCATTGGATCCTGAGTTGTTTCTTTAGTTATTTCTTTAGTTATCTTCTTACTCAGATGTATGTCGCGTTTCATGTCACGCCTTGATTCGTGCTCACATAGCCGGGTGCGATTTTTTCTAAGCAGTACCCAAGACCGCGCACAGTAGCAATACGTACACCCTCAGTTTCAATTTTCTTTCTTAGGCGATGTACATAGACTTCAATCGCATTATTACTAACTTCCTCACCCCATTCACACAGATGATCGACTAACTGATCTTTTGAAACTAAGCGACCACTACGTTGTAGTAAGACTTCCAGCAATCCTAATTCACGTGCAGATAAGTCCAGCATGTGTTCATGTAAATACGCAATACGACCCACTTGATCAAAACTCAATGGACCATGTTTAATAATGGTCGGTCCGCCGCCAGCACCACGCCGTGTGAGAGCACGTACCCGTGCTTCGAGTTCGGATAAGGCAAAGGGCTTTGCCATATAGTCGTCTGCACCTAAATCCAATGCTTTGACACGTTGTTCTACTGAATCGCCTGCGGTTAAGATCAACACTGGAATACGTGAATCGCGCGAGCGCAGCCTACGTAAAACATCGAGACCTGACATCTTAGGCAGATCTAAATCGAGAATGAGTAAATCAAAATCTTGCGCGGAGAGTGCGTTATCAGCTTCTTGTCCGTTGCTAACGCAATCCGTGACATAGCCCGACTGTCGCAATGAGCGAGTCAGGCCGTCAGCTAAAACACTGTCATCCTCGGCAAGTAAGATACGCATAAGCTAGAAAAATTAGCAGTTTAATAAAGTTGGAGATGCAAATCGCCAAATTCTTTAAATCAAAAATCAACGCTTGTCTAAATAAAAACATCTAGCGGATACCGCTTAAAAAAACTAAAAAAACCGCGTAAAAGCAAGGTAAGGCCTAGTCTATTGGGTTTCCATAGTGCCGGCAAGAAATTAGAAAAACCACCTGCCTACTCAGCTATCCTCCTATTTTTTTGCGTAGCGAGTGAAATACAGCTTGCACCGTTCACTGTTTTTTTATACAGTACTGTATAAATTGAAAAAACGGATGTAAACCAACCCGATTAATCCAATTTTTCCTTAGAGAGAATAATTATGGACGATAAAAAAGCCGCAGCAAACTCAGAAAAAGGTAAGGCATTATCAGCCGCCTTAGCGCAAATCGAAAAACAATTTGGTAAAGGTTCGGTAATGCGTCTGGCCGATGGTGCCGTCGCAGAAGAAGTGCAAACCGTATCTACCGGTTCTTTGGGCTTAGACGTGGCTCTGGGTGTAGGCGGCTTACCGCGTGGTCGAGTGATAGAAATCTATGGACCAGAATCTTCAGGTAAAACCACCATGACCTTGCAAGTCATCGCTGAAATGCAAAAACTCGGTGGCACATGTGCATTTATTGATGCGGAACATGCTTTGGACACCACCTATGCGCAAAAGCTAGGCGTGAATTTACAAGACTTATTAATCTCTCAGCCTGATACGGGTGAGCAGGCGTTGGAAATCACAGATGCTTTAGTACGTTCCAGTGCTGTGGATTTAATCGTAATTGACTCAGTTGCTGCCTTAACACCGCGCGCAGAAATCGAAGGCGATATGGGTGATTCTTTACCTGGCCTACAAGCACGATTAATGTCACAAGCACTACGTAAACTCACTGGTTCTATCAATCGTACCAACACCATGGTTATTTTCATTAATCAGATTCGTATGAAAATTGGTGTCATGTTCGGTAGCCCAGAAACCACCACTGGCGGTAATGCGTTGAAGTTCTATGCTTCTGTACGTTTAGATATACGTCGTACTGGTTCAATTAAATCCGGTGATGAAGTCATTGGTAATGAAACAAAAGTGAAAGTTGTAAAGAACAAAGTTGCACCTCCATTCAGAGAAGCGCACTTTGATATTCTGTATGGCGCAGGAACATCACGTGAAGGTGAGATACTCGATATCGGTTCCGATGCAAAGATTGTAGAAAAATCCGGTGCTTGGTATAGCTACAATGGTGAGCGTATAGGTCAAGGTAAAGATAATGCGCGAATTTATTTGAAAGAGCGTCCTGAGTTAGCGCATGAAATTGAAAATAAAGTCCGTGAGCATCTAGGCGTTCCACTCTTACCAGCACTGCCTATGCCTAAGATTGTTGCTGACGTTGCTGCAGCATCTAAAAAAACAGCCAAGGCCTTAGCTGAAGCTAAAGAAAATAAAGAAGTTAAAGAAGAAGAATAAAGAGTTATATCAAGCAGCAAGGAAAGACCTGCGGTCAGAGAGTGTGATGGCTTTCTGATCGCAGGCAGTTGTTTTAGTAAGACCATGGCAAGCGATAAAGTGTGCTTTCTTGGTTGTTTTACATGCTTAGTTTTTATTTGCTTTTTTTCTTTACTTTTATTCTTAGCTAAGTAGATCAATTCTTCCTTCTTTTTCTTTAGCACGCACCGCTTATGCGTTCTGCAAAACCCAGTTTAAAAGCACGTGCCTTGCGTTATCTTTCAGCCCGTGAACACAGTCGTCTAGAGTTAGCGCGTAAGCTTGCGCGCTATGCAGAAGAAACAGATGACATAGAAGCTTTATTAGACTGGTTAGAAACATCAAAATTTCTTTCTTCAACGCGATTTGCAGAGTCACTCATTAATCGACGCGCTGAACGATTTGGAGCAAGCCGTATATTGATGGAATTAGAAAGTCATCAAATTGATTTAAGCGGCATGACGGATCTCAGCATGCAATTACGTGAAGGAGAAGGCGAGCGTGCTTGGCGTGTCTGGGAAAAAAAATTTGGTACGCCAGCAGAGAGCGCAATCGATTCATCAAAACAACAGCGGTTTTTACAGCAGCGTGGCTTTTCTCATGCAAGCATACAAATGGTCATGCGTAGAGCGCGTAAAGGTGGTGATGGTGAATAAACCTAAAGGTGAAGAAACCTAAAGCGACTCACTAGGCTATAGCCTAATCTATCAATTTCCTCTCACTTTCCTCTTACTTTACCCTTGTCGAACAGTTTGCAGACTGTTTTAAACCTTACCTTAGAAGCGCTTTCAAGCACGGAGTTGGCGAGTGCCTGTGCTAAACTGCGCGTCAATTCTTATTCGTTGCGTTCGAATTTAGCGCCACCGGTGAAAAGCCGAATTGCAGACGAAAACAACGCCAAACAATCCACGCTAGCCCTAGGGTTTGCCACCAATTCAGCTCTATGCCATTGCCTGCCCCATCATCACCGAGAGTACATAGGCACACCCGCAATATCAGAGCCGAGGCTTATCAGCGGGAGGATGGCTATTGGGATATTGATGCTCATATCACCGATTCAAAAACCCGTGTAGTGGAATTAGCCACCAGTACTTTGCAGCCAAATCAGCCTATCCATGATTTATGGCTAAGAATTACGGTTGATTTACAGCTGAATATTCACGCAGCCGATGCGGTATCGGATGCCGTTCCCTACACAGGTTACTGCGACACCATAGGTCCGGCGTATAAAAAATTAGTAGGACTGAATTTGTTAAAAGGCTTTCGTCAGGGTGTCAAAGAGCGCCTTGGTGGAATTGCTGGTTGTACCCATCTGACTGAATTAGCTTCCATGTTGCCAACAGCGGTGATTCAAGCTTTTGCAGGAGATGTCATACCAACCGGTGATACTGAGGTCTTACAAGCAGGGGAACAACAACCCTTTCAGTTGAATCGTTGCCATGCATTGCGTACTGACGGCTTGGCGGTGGCAAAATTTTATCCACGTTGGATAGCAAAAGTTCAGGCTTAGTCATAGGCCAGTCAAGAAAAAACATTATTAATTACTTTTTCACCAAACTTGCTCCAGAAGGAAAGCTCGCATGAAAATTCATGAATATCAGGGAAAAGAAATTCTCCATAAATTCGGTGTAACGGTACCTAAAGGTATCCCATGCATGAATGTGGATGAAGCCGTCAAAGCTGCTGAAAAACTAGGTGGCTCTGTGTGGGTAGTAAAAGCACAAATTCATGCAGGTGGACGTGGTAAAGGTGGTGGTGTGAAAGTGGCAAAGTCACTTGATCAAGTGAAAGAATATGCAAGCCAAATTATGGGTATGCAATTAATCACTCATCAAACAGGTGCTGAAGGTCAAAAAGTGAGACGCCTGCTAATCGAAGAAGGCGCAGATATTAAAAAAGAACTCTATGTATCGTTAGTGACAGATCGTGTTTCACAACGTATCGTTTTGATGGCATCGAGTGAAGGCGGAATGGATATTGAAGAAGTCGCTGAAAAACATCCAGAGCTGATACACAAGATTGCAATTGATCCAGCAACAGGATTAAAAGATGCAGAAGCAGATGATATCGCAGCAAAAATTGGTATACCTGCTGCTTCAATCGCAGATGCACGCAAACAATTACAAGGTTTATATCAAGCCTATTGGGAAACGGACGCATCTTTGGCTGAAATTAATCCATTGATTGTGACCGGTAGCGGTAAAGTCATCGCGCTAGATGCAAAATTTAATTTTGATTCAAATGCTTTATATCGTCACCCAGAGATCGTCGCTTATCGTGATTTAGATGAAGAAGATCCAGCTGAAGTTGAAGCATCTAAATTTGATCTCGCTTACATTTCCTTAGATGGCAACATTGGTTGTTTGGTGAATGGTGCAGGTTTAGCCATGGCAACCATGGACACGATTAAATTATTTGATGGTGAGCCTGCTAACTTCTTAGATGTAGGTGGTGGAGCTACCGCTGAAAAAGTGACCGAAGCATTTAAGATCATGCTGCGTAACCCGCATCTCAAAGCCATCCTAGTGAATATTTTTGGCGGCATCATGCGTTGTGATGTGATTGCAGAAGGAGTGATTACTGCATCACGTGCTGTTTCATTAAAAGTACCGCTCGTCGTTCGTATGAAAGGTACCAATGAAGATATAGGCAAAAAAATGCTGGCAGACTCAGGCCTACCCATTAGCTCCGCCGAGACCATGGCTGAGGCCGCGGAAAACGTTATCGCTACTGCCACCTCACACTCAGGGTCCCGGGCCTCAACA
>JAIXOW010000186.1 GCA_027486615.1 Oxalobacteraceae bacterium
CCTCCTAAACGAAGGATTATTCGTTATGGTTCTCGACGATTCTCAATCACTGAATCCCTTCATCACACTTCACTTGAAAGAGAAGCAATGGCCATTTTAATAGGATGCAAAACGCACTTTTATTATCTCAGTAACTGTGTGGAGGCCATTATCAAAACAGATCTTAAAAGTCTCATCACCCTTTTAAGCTGTTACCAAAACCCAGATAGTACTAGTTTTGCCAGGATATCTCATCGCCTGTACTCCCTTGGGTTTAAATGGAGTCTTATCCATGTTGCAGGGGTTGATCTTCCCCTTGCTGATGCTCTCTCACGACTTCATCCTCCGTATAAATGTGCTTTCTCAGATCGCCATCTTCGATACCCTGATCTGGAAAGAGAATACATTCAGATACCTGAGGAATGGAAGAAAACACCAAATCTTGTTCTAACAACCGCCGATATCATCAAAGCCATGAAAGACAAGATTGTATTTGTGGATAAAACAAGCATGAATGTCCGGAAGAAGCGACTAAATTCATATGTGAGCCAGCTGCACCTGCTCAAAAAAGCCCTGGGAAGCCGATTTGACACCTTAAACGAGCAAGTTCATTCTGAACTTCAGCACATTGAACTATCAGCTAAGGAACCTAACCAGAAAGGGCAATTAAACACCAAAAGACCAGCCAGAATCCCAGCAGAAGAAGAAGAAGGATTTGATCAAGTGGATATTTTAGCACTAGAGGTGCCCCGGAAAATGACATCAGTATCCTCCAGAGTGCTAATTACACCAACCTTCATATCCAAACATCAGAATGAAGATCCTAAACTGAATAGTATCATTCTCCATCTCAAAACAACACCTCGGGGACAACTCAAGGCAAAATTAGTCAAAGTTTATCGTCTTCTTAATGACACTATTCTCTGTACTCGCAAGAACAAAAGACTTCCTTTCCATGCACCAGGCAATCTTCGGATTGTCTGTAGTTCCAAAATGACACTCATCATCATGTCTATTCTCCATATTATGGGAGGGCACTACGGAATCAACACCCTTTCCAGACTCTTTGCACTCACCTACAAAGTCAAAGGATCCATCACTAGCTTTGCAAAAATAGTTGCATTGGGTTGTCGTGCTTGTCGTTTGCACCGACCAACCAACAAACGAAACATCCCTATGGGGCGCATCCCAATACCATCTGAACCCAATCACACTTGGCATATGGATCATGTCATATGGAAAAAGGAATCAGTTCTTGTCAAAGGGAAGAGATACGAGGGAGCTTTGAATATTGTCGACTTATATTCAAACCTTTTGATCTCTCATCTTGTCACAGATGTCAAAGCAGAAACAACTATTGAATGCCTTAAACAAACCTTCAGTATCATGCCGGCGCCTGTCAAAATAGTCTCTGACAATGCAACAGGACTTTGTGCCAACACACAAGTTGCCAAATTTCTCAAATCCAAAGGTGTTCGTAACATCACAACAATTACACCTTATAACAGCAAAGGAAATAAAACAGAAAGGATGAACAAAATTCTAAGAGAAACTCTTCAACTAGTGCGTGAAACATTTAAAAGACGAACACCATATGAAATGTACAGCACAGTCATTGAAATGATAAATAGCCGCCCTCTCTCTGTGATCAATCACCCTCACATTCGGAACATGACTAAGAATAGCACTGATGTGATCACTCCTTTCAGTCTTCACTATGGCCAAAAACCACAAATAGGGCCCCTCATTGCTCTTGAAGATGAACTCGACCCCCAAACAAAAAATGACTACAAACTCAGATGGCAGCGGATTCTTGCAGAACACGACAGATTGCTTCAGCAAGAATTAAATGAAAGAAACAAACTTTTTGAAGAAAAAGAAGGCATCCAAGTAGGGGACCTTGTTTTAAAAATCAACAGGGCAGATCACCAACACAAAGAAAATATCAAATACACTCGGAATTTGTATGAAGTCGTCGAGATTCAGAAATCAAAATTCACAATAAGGCCTTTGTTTTCATCAACCGCAGGCACTCTTCAAGTCAATGGCCAGGATCTCAAACCATACAATTATTCGGAGCTTTTTTCACTTCTTCCTCCTGACATCCGAGATTTAATGGGAGAATCTTTAAAACCAGAAGATTTGAAAAACCAAGCCACCAATGACGCAACCAAAGTTCCAAAAGATTTCCAAAATTGGGGTTTAATCCGGATTCCCCCGGGAATGAAATTACGTAACAAATTGACACCTGCAAGCTTAGCCTCTGTTCCCGCTATCTCTATGTCAAACTCCAACACAATCACAGAAACCAGAACTACCATGACATTTAGTAGTGATGACGGCTACTCTGAACACTCTCGAGAGTCGGAGGCCTCAAGCCCACAACCAAACCCCTTCATCAGGCCGCATAGACCATTGGTGGTCCCGTCACCTTTGGTTAAACAACCCCTTGCAAGTCCAGTCAGAAGAAAGATTAACCCTTCCTTGGATTACCACCAAACACTGGAGGATGAGAGTCTTTCTGAGAGCAGGGTTACTGAGGCTTCACAACTCAAAACAACAGAGGAGGGTGTTGTTCGAATACAAAGAAAACAGTTCTCCTACCTACCTCCTCCTGAAGCAAAAAGAGCATTTCCTATAGGACGAACTAAACCACTTGCTAAGCCAGGGCCTCCTCAAATAAAACAAAAAAGAGTCCAGACGACTCCGATGACTTCTATCCCTTCCATTGAAAGAGAGGCGGTGCCTGTGATAGAAACCATTCCCTTACCGTTCCGCCATCAAGATAGAGATATTCACTTTTTTGCATCAACACCTAACCCTTCATCATCAAATTCTGAAGACATGGAGACCCTTCCTTCAGTTGAGCGAGCAGTGATAGAAACTCATGCTGAACCTGTCACTCCTTCCCCAGGTGAAAAGACAACAAGAATAGTGAAAACTGTTTTCAAGACACCAGGCAATCAACCCCAAAACCAGGATGAAATTAACAAAATTTCGATACTTGAAGAAGAATCTTTTGAAACACCAGCTTTATCAGTTGTGAATGAAAACAAATCCGGATTTCCTAGTGTTTTGAAAGATTCAGATGACTCAGCTAAAACTATTTTGAATCCTCCTGATCATTCTTTAGCATGGGATTATGGGTTCATGAACCTTGGTCCAAAGGACAAAACCATCATCAAAACTCAGGAAAACGTCTCTATAGATAGCTCGATATCTTCTCAAGAAAA
>JAIXOW010000163.1 GCA_027486615.1 Oxalobacteraceae bacterium
CCTTCTTGAAAGTGAAAAATTTTTCTCTAAGTTTTCGTATTTTCTTGACCTAAAAGTGGGAAAAGTAAAAAATTTTCAACGAAATTATCTTGAAAGTGAAAAATTTTTCTCTAAGTTTTCGTATTTTCTTGAAAGGGAAAATTTCCAAAACCCTAAAAGTGATGGGAAATTATCTTGAAAGTGAAAAATTTTTCTCTGAAAAAATTTTTCACTAGTTTCCATCCTTCATCTTACGGATAAAGACAATTCCAGGATAAGAAAATTTCTTCACACCTGGCTCATCAACTTTTGAATAGTTGTTGTTATTGTTTGTTTCAAAAACAGACTGACCTAAAAGTGAAAATTTTCAGGGAAACATGAAAGTTAGACGAAATTATCTGAAAGTGAAAAAATTTTTCACTAAGTTTTCGCAACTGATATTCTTCTAAAAGCGATCGAAAGTAAAAAAATTTCAACGAAATTAACTGAAAGTGAAAAAATTCTTCACTAAGTTTTCGTCCTATAAGTGAAAATTTTCAGCAAATCCTAAAAGTGAAGCAAAATTATCTGGAAGTCTTCAAAAAAGTAAGTGAAAATAAAACAAATTCAAATTATTTCATAATTTTACAATGATGGTTCCAGTTCTTATACTTATTCACACAATCCTTTACCTTTACCATAGCAATAATTTCCAATAGAAAAATTTTGAAAGTGAAAAATTTTTCTCTAAGTTTTCGTATTTTCTTGAAAGGAAAAGGAGGAAAAATTTTCCAAAACCTAAAAGTGGGGTCAGTCATAAACCTAAAAGTGAAAATTTTCAAGGAGTAAGATTTTAACCTAAAAAAAATTTTTCACTAGTTTCCATCCTTCATCTTACGGATAAAGAATTCCAGGATAAGAAAATTTCTACACACCTGACTAATAAACTTTTGAATAGCTGTTGTTGCTGCAAAAACAGCCCGACCTAAAAGTGAAAATTTTCAGGGAAACCTAAAAGTGATACGAAATTATCTGAAAGTGAAAAATTTTTCAATAAGTTTTCGCAACTGATATTCTTCTAAAAGCGATCGAAAGTAAAAAAAATTTCAACAAAATTATCTGAAAGCAGAGGGGCAAAACAAAAATTATCAGGATCTGGAACTGGAAGCTTTCAAAAAAGTAAGTAAAGTAAAAATAAAACAAATTATTTGACAAATTTAGAATGATTTTGATGTTATTTATTGCTATTGAAATTTTAACATAAAAGATGTGATAGAAGTTGAATTTCAGTTTCAGCAACAGAGATTATCTCCAAAAAAATTAAATAACTATCAATACCAATATATTCTTTGTCAAAATCTTCTTGAGAATATTTCAGAAACAGAAAGACTTTTGAATGACAAATACAAATGAATAAAGAGAAGATAAAGGGTGGTGTTTTGTCACCCTCTTGAGGAAGAAGAGGAATTTTCGCACCCGCGAACGCGCTATATCTTAAGCTTTCTTTTTCTTTTTCTTGATTCCGATTCCTACACACCCTCCTTGAGCTTGAGATTGTGAATAGACTACAGGTACAGGACAGGGGCAGGGCGTGGTCGAAAGCATCGATTACTCATTGGAAGGGTTGTGTTAAACTCAATTGAGTCAGTATCTGTTTGGATTGTGAACTGGATATTTATACATTTTCGAGTCAAGATCAAGATGAAAAGAGATGTTGGACAACGACAACGTCCCCCTCCCCCTCCCCCTCATCCTCATCCCTGGCCTAAAATAAACGGATTTCACACCCAGGGCGCAATGGACGAAATGTTGAGGTATATGAGAGAAGACAAAATATGGAATGTGACGGAAAAACTTGATGGATGCAATTTGAGTATTTCTACAGAAGGTTGGATTGCATCGAGAAATTGCATCATTGGAGAAAGAGGTATGGAGACTTTGAAATTTCAAGGAGTTTCAATTGAAAAAGACCGTCTTGAGACACTCTTCGAAAATGCTTGCAGACTTAAAGAACATTTTAAACAAAATCTGTTTGAAAATGCTGATTTTGAGCTCACACTTTACGGGGAATTGATTCTCAATGGAACAGGCAATAGCACTAATGATGTTTATAACTACAGAAAGAGAAATGTGAATCCGGGTGACTACTATTGCATTGGGATTGGATTGATCTTACCCGAAAACGCTGAATTACCTAGCGTTTTTTCGAAAAGTATTGACACTTCAAACAAAGAAGGTAAACAATACTTAATTGTACCTATAAACACCTACCTGGCTATGGAGTTCACAGATTTCGACATTAAACATGTCAACATCATCGAGACTGAAAAATTGAGCGTCATCTTGGATGACGTCACATTGGTTCACAACATTCAGGATAAAGAGTTGGAAGGCTACATTCTGTCTGAAGTATCCAGTAAAGGAATGATAAAATTAAAACCGATCGGGAGTATTCCGGATAATATCAAACACATTGAAAAAATCGTTCAATTCAACAAGCTTTTAACAATATCGAGCTGAAACGTATTGTAAAAACAATGATTCTAATCAATGGAGAGAGAATTGTTTTGGAATTTGAATGTGAAAATTATTGTAATTAACACCAAGATTAGGAAAATATTTTTTTCAATCTGCAAGTAACAATTCTTTTATTTTCCTCTGAAAATTTGTAATAAATTTTTTAATTCGTAGAATTTGAATTCTCAGTTTCATAATCTGATCATTAAAGAATATAATGGAATATTTTTTTAAATAAAATGAAAATGTTTATATTTGAATTAATGACAATAATAATAAAATAACAATTGAGAGAAAAATTTGAAATAATAACATTTTCACTTACTTTTTTGAAGACTTCCCTGAAAATTTTCACTTTTAGGTTTAGGTATACTAATAACTTATTTTTTTGTTTATTTTTATTTCTACTCATTTTTTCAATAAAATCTTTATGGATTTTGAAAACCTAAAACTGCCTCCTAAAAGTGAAAATTTTCAGGAAACCTAAAAGTTAGACAAAATTATCTGAAAGAGATTGTTGTAGTAAAATTTTAATTTTAATCTAATACAAAGTTTGTCTTTTTAAAATAGGATTTAACATATCAGAAATTTTCAGCACAAATTAAAGTAAGAAACATCCTTATAAACTACAAGGGAGAACACTTAAAACGAACCTTGATTAGTTTTTTGAATTAATAATTTCATTAATAAAACAGGTTCATTTTTACGAAATAACTATTTATATATAATATATTTTTATTATTTAAAAGAAATAAAAAATTTCTTCAACACCGCCACCTTGCTTTATTCTATTCTATAATCAAGTTACAGATTTGGTTTTACATCATACTAAGACTAAGACTAAGACTAAGACCAAGAAATGATAAATAATCGCATGATAATGAATTAAGTTCGATGTATTGTTTACTTTAGATTTATTATTTCTATGAAAAAGATAAAGATAAAGATGTGAGTTTTCACAGCAAGAGCACCAGCACCCTTACCCTTACCGTCATTTAAGGGGTCAACCGTAGCGTTGGGTGGGTGGGGAAGGTCAACCGCCGATCCGAAGGGAAAAATACTCCCTCTATAGTTGAAATTTAAAACTATTTTTTGTTTGGAACCTCTGCTAATAGATGTCTCAACTTTCAAACCTATTTTTTGATCGCGATAATTGTAGATATGTTTATTGATATTAATATATACAACATTACATTTAAAAACATTCAAAATTACATTTTTTCTTTCTTTCTTTCACACAACTTATTGTTTGTGCTTATACAAACAAGTATTATTTATACTTGAATTAGTTCAAGCTTTTTATACAAAAAGTCACATGTTATACATGAATAAACATCGGTCTTTACACTCCGCTCCGGATCTGCAGCTCCAGAACCATGTCTTATTATTCACAGTAATTGTTTTTAGAAGCCCCTCCTGTAAGAATGCATTTTTATCTGTAAATATGTAAATATGCATTTTTAGTTACTGAAAGGGGCATTATCTATATCTATAGCTATAGCATGCTCACATTGTCAATCTCCAAACTCTGTATTTGTATTCATAGCATAGGGAAATGTTTTACTTCTCGAGAAGTAAAACTTTTCCTATAACTTTCCTACCACAAATCAATAAGACTTTCTCAGGCTCAGGATGCAATCGCTGATACTTTTTATTTCAGAAACTAACTACGCCGGCACAAAATATTGAAATAATTGCATTACAGAAAAACTGAGGGAAATGAGACAATTGAAAACTATTTCGCAAGAAATTCGTTATTTGAACTAAAAACAGTTACACAACAAAAGAAAAAGGAAAATTTAACAAAAAATTAAAAAATTCTTCAAGAGTAAAATTTTAAATCCTGAAATAAAGATTGTTTCTGATGTATTGTTTACTTTAGATTTAGACTGTGAGTTTTCACAGCAAGAGTAAATGAGGAGTAAAATTTTAAATCCTGAAATAAAAAATTGTTTCTCAATTATATAAAGGGAAGGAAAGTTAAGGTAATAATAGCCAATCAATAACTGTTTGAATGAAGTATTTTCTTTTTCCATCAGCTCCTTCTATAATACAGGAGCAGGAGCCATGACCATTTTAATATTTTATCTTTCACTTTCGATTTCGAAGACTGAGGCTGGGGTTGCGAATCCGAAAGTGAAGAGTAATAGAAAGAGACTTCTTATTCTGATCTTGAAAAAATTGTCTTTTGTCTTCTGCTTTTCGTATATTCAATATAATATAATATTCAGAGTAAATCTAAATCTGAATAAATATAAATATAGTGAAAAAAATCAAATAAAATGATAAAATACATGCAAGTAAGGAATTATGAATTTCAAAAATTATTTTGTCTGAATCGATCAAGTTTCTCAACCTCAGCTTCCAATTTTTTGGTTTGATCTTTATTTTTTGTGTTCGAGGTTTTTGACTTTTCATAAATCTGCATCGATAAAAAGTTTGATTCCTTCTAGACATCTTTACCTTAGCGGTCAGGTAAAGTTTGGATGAGAACGGTAATGGTAACGTTTGTATGATATGTATGTGAGAATTGTAGTTGTGTAGTAAGTAGGAATATTGAGCATCCATTTCCTTTCTTATGAGGGAGCGCGATTTTTTTTGGTGTGTGATATTTGACGTTACTGTGTCGTTGTCGTTGATGCTTCACCTGCATTTACCCACCCTCGCGACAATTAGCATCTGCACTGTTGTTGCTAACGCTACCAGTACACTATCACTATCTGTCCGAATATATTTTATGAAAAATATCGAATGTTAAAGTTAAACACATCCTCTGAGAGTGAAAACCTGAACCTGAAAACATCAAAATCGAACTCGAAAAAAAGAGAAAGCGAATTGATAATCCATTTTCTGCTGCTTTTTGACAAAAGTTGCTTACTTATCCGAAAGTGAAGAGTAAAAGTAAAAGTAAAAAAGCAGTTTTTACAACAAAATCTTACTCCTGGTCGAAATGGTGTCTGCAACAGCAAAAACAACAGCAACCGGCAATCCTAAGAAAATTATTGGAAATAAAGATATAGATATAGAAAAAGGGGATGAAGAAATCAACTGTAATGAACTTGAACTGTTCAAGCAAGAAGAAACTAATCAAGAGCAAAATCGCGATCTAAATCCGCATGATTTCGGCTGCGAAAATCATGCGAAGGTTTTTTTATGGAACACCTGCAGAAATCCTTATGATTTTCACCGAATCATAGGGAGCGGGAGCACCTGCGGAAATCCTTATGATTCTCACCGAATCATAGTTTTTCTTTCCGATTCTGATCCTGATCCTGATCCTTCGAATTCAATAATTCCAACTCTCATACTCTGGGTCATGATGCTTTCTATTATAGTTGTATATGAGCTCGTGGCGATATCAGTGATAGGGCATGGAATGAAAGTTTTAATAGACACGGTTCGCAGTAGCGGTAGTGATTGAGCAGCAAAGAAGAAGAAGAAGGATGAGATTACCATGACTACCACCACCATTTTTTGTTGTATTTGTATTTATATAAAAGAGAATAAAAATTTTCATGATTAATAACCCCGTTTTATTCTTATTATATTGATATTCAAATGAAAAGATGTAACGACCTATTGGGTGATATAAACACATGGGAACTAAGTGATAGAGTTCCTATGTTTCAGTTAACATCAATACTAATACTTTATTCTCATTATCACACATTAAATCTTTTTGAAAAATTC
>JAIXOW010000298.1 GCA_027486615.1 Oxalobacteraceae bacterium
ATCTTCTGGTCCTCGAAAGCTGCTTTGATTTTGGGTAGCAGCCATTGCTTCAGTTGTTGAGATTGCTTGAAGAGGGCGGTGGTGAATACCAGAAGAAATTCGAATTCTTTCTGTGAAGAGAATTGAATAGTAAGATTAGTCCTCAGTTGGATGTTGTAACGTTGGATCTCTTCTTATTTGCTCTGCTCTTATTCTTTGTCTTGTTTGTTCCACCTTATCTTTGATTCTTTGATCGAATTTGAACCAAGATAAGAGTGTTTTTCCATCTCGTAGTAGGGGTTCTGCATAGCAGTCTTCTAAGAAGATGTGGAATCTGATAAGAGTAGCTGGTTTCAGATTCCTTCTTGCCATAGCCATCTGTTTGTGTGGATGTTGCTTTTGATACTCGAAAACACTTTTGATTTCTTGTATCGCCCATGCTTTGAATGGTTCTTCGTATGAGCGTGCTTGTTTGGCAAGTGCGAAGACGAATGCAAGGTTCCCCTATGAAGAAAGACAAAGAAGTTAATGTGGCAGAAATGATCTTTTTTCTGCTTTTTCTGCTCTGATTCTCCATTCCATGTGTCGTGTTCTGATTTCTAGTCTTTGTTCAAATTTGAAGAAGTCTAGAAGCAGTTGATCATCTCTTAATAAGGGGTCTGAATAAGTGTCTTCCAAGAAGATATGAAGCCTGATGAGGGTGGTTGGTGTCAGTTTCATATGTTCAGTGACGATGTTGATGTTGTCACGGAAGAGCTTCTTGAAGTGTTTGAAGACGCTTTTGATCTCCTGTAGTGCCCATATTCTGAAAGGTTCATTGTATGAGCGAGTTTGTCGTACAAGAGCGAAGATGAATCCAAACCTCTCCTATGAAGAGAAATTGAAGATGATGGTTAGTTTTGGAGCCTTCTTTGTTCATAGAATTCTTGTTTTCGTACATCAAATATCACTTTCAGTTGGGTGATTAGGTGTTGCCTCAGAAAAGGTTCTTGTTGGAGGCAAGTTTTGGTGTACTTGAAGAAGTGTTGGAAGCTATCCTGATTGATGAGAAGAAGAAGATTTGGTTAACAATATTTCGAATTCGCTTCTGTTGAAGGTGGCTGCCAAAAGTGTTTGGAAGGTGATATTGACTTCGGTGAAGAGGCCTTTAACTTGCCTGTACGGAGATGTACGGAGTAGCTAAGTCAAAGCTAGAACCAATTCAGCTGCGAAGCTGCTTAAGAATTTTACTGGAGACTTCAGCATTCGTCCCAAACCTAAGACAAGGATTTTTCATCTTCAAATCAGTGCTTGGTCCGATCTATCCAGATGGTCCAAGCATTGGAGATCCCTCTTTTTCGAAAGCAGTCACCATCTTTGCTAGGTGTTGTTTTGTGAAAGCTCGATAAGATGTGGGATGATGAAGTTGACTGGTACACTATTCTTCAGTGACTAGTGATAGAATGTGTTCCAGGTGCACAATCTTGTTTGGTGGCTAGCAAACTAGGTGTGCGATGCACTCGAGGTTTTCCTCTGGTGGCAAGTAAAATGTTGAGTATTTTAGTTGCCGGACGCTTCCTTCAGATGTGTTGAGTGACATCCAGGTTAACTGAACTCTTTTGCCTTGAGTTTGATGAGGCTTTGTGCTCCTTCTTTGACATGCGATAAAACTCTGTGGGGTGCATGACAATATCCTGGTCGTAACTTGGTGTATCGGAGGTTTGACACCAATTACAACATCTTGAAGAGCGGGTAGCCTTTCCGTTTTCTTGACAAAATTGTATCACTGAGTTCAGATTGTCAGAAGTGCATGTGATTTTGTGATGTGGCCAGGGCGTAGTCTGTAGCATTTCCAAAGCCTTTCTTGCTTGAAAAGTCAAACTTGAAAATTCCAGTTGCTTTTGGTTATTGGCAAATGGACTTCAAACCGAGGTTTCTCAGGCATTATAGACTTTAGGTAGCTGTAGACTGGTGTCTTCTTACTCTTACAAGAGTGATGAGTTCTTATAAGTTTCTCGAAGAGAATTTTGAACGGAGTTGAAGTACGTGACGTCATAGGAGCTTATCCGTGGTATCGGTGTCTTCACAGTCCTGAACCGGTATTGGCTTAGAGTAAGGGAAGCCTTTCCTTAAAGCCTTTGGGTTATCTTTGGTCAGTATTTTTCTGGACATTGGTGAGTTGGGTTCGGAGATTTCCAACTCAAGCAATGTCAATACTGCTGATTTGAATGGTTTGCCAGTCACAATCGGTGAAATTGGGTAAAGTGTTGAATGTGTCTGACAGATCGTGAAATCTTCTTGCTGAAGCTAAGACTGACAACAGCAACTGTCAAAATTGTGGAATTCAAAAGTTTCGGTGAATTGCATGTTTTGTGATGCTGTAGAAATGCGCTCTTCGTCGTCATTTGTTTCGTCGTATCTTTTCGTCTCAGGTGGGGTCTGATCGTTACTGTTAGGGCTGGGCATGACCATACCATCGCTCACGGGAAGTTACCAGTCAGTTCCGTTTCTAGAGGCATTGTTGTCTTCGATAACACAGGCTTTGGCAAGTTCGTTGATCAGACTTGCTCGCCGCTGCTAACAACTGTATCTCCAGACCGGTGTCTTGTGGTCTGTATCAACCCTCGTCAATACAGGTTACCAACTTCGCTTTACATCTCAGCCCACTGTATCCAGAGCTGTGTTGTTTTCCAGATGACAGTCGTGCTTGCCAGGCGACTTTGAGAGATACCGGAGCCTCCCGATGTAATATTAAAGTGTACGCATTTGGCCCAAATGATTGCTAGTCACATTGAGAGAAACTCTCGCCGTTACAAGTGGGTTATTTTGCTATCCGGCCCTTTTGGTGGACCACTTTCGCCGGGTCGTTATCTCTCTGGCTGTCCAGGCTGAGCTATCTTGTAGAGTGTTTGTCACATCCGGCTGTGAGGCCATTGTTCACCCGATAGCCCCTCCCGTTCGTGGGAATGTAAGGAGTCATATAACGCAGCGAGGTCCGCGGTTCCAGTCTTCAATCTTCACCAGTAACTCCTGAGAAGCGTGCGATAACTTCTCAGTGACCAATAAGGTTGCCCTCGATTGAAGCTCACTTAAGAGTGTGACTGGATTGTAAAACCCTTCATCTCGCCTTTTTGACCTTTTGTGTACATAGAGGTGTTACGACGTTGCTCTTGCTTCTAAAGAGTGCCAAATTACTTGGAGTTTTGGCGGTCCAAGCTAACTTCCTTTAAAGGTTGGCCGGCCTTTTGAAAGTTAGCAAAATGCAGATATTTTTTGGTCGGTGATTCTGTAAACACCGTCTGGTGTTTACCGAATCCGGTTTGGAGAAAAAGATTGATTCCGACCAATTATGTTTTCCGATCAAGCAGAAAAGTTTGAGAAATATTATCGTTGATTGCTGTCTCCTAACAAAAGTGTTCGTTCTGAATGAGTTGTTAGTTGGAGAAGCAACCGTTGTCTGTGCAGCGGTTCGCTGATATTGTATTTCTTTTTGTCGGGTTCGTCCTATGGACTGTAGACTGGTTCGCTACTGTAACATAGGTCCTTTGAACTCCTTTTGATGTTTGAAAAACTTGTTCTTTTCTTCTTGAACACAATTGATAAGAAAATGTAGATGGCGATCTTCTTTTTCTTCTGTGCCTTCAATTCTTCTGTTGTCGAAACAAAGTTGGAGTCTCAAGAGTAAAGGTTAGAAAGTTTGGAAAAACATTGTACTTTCTTTTTCTTCACTTTCTCTTTGTTGCAACGCAAGTGGAGTATCAAGAGTGAAGGTTAAAAAATTTGGGAAAAACATCGTAATTCCCGATGGGTCTCTCAGACAATCCAGTAGGAAGGACCAGTGGAACTGTTACTGTGATCTTCAGGCGTCCCTTCACCAGATGTGCGTGATGCGTTGGGCTAATGGGGCGATTCTCCTGAAGAGACTAGTTCACTTGTCAAGTACTG
>JAIXOW010000252.1 GCA_027486615.1 Oxalobacteraceae bacterium
ATGGCTAATCCAGTTAGCAAAGCAGCGAATGATAAAGGCGCAGCTGCTTGGTCAGGATTTCGTAAATTTCGTGTCGCGAAAAAAATCATGGAGAAGGGCGATTGCTGCTCTTTTTATTTGGAACCCCATGATGGTCGCGAATTGCCTGCCTTCTTGCCGGGTCAGTATTTAACATTTAAATTAAAAGTACCGGGTCAACCGAAAGAAGTAACACGTTGCTATTCACTCTCGGATAGTCCTAACCCGCAGTACTATCGCGTGACGATTAAGCGTGTACCACCGCCACCTAAATCACCAGAACTGCCACCGGGTGTGAGTTCAAATCACTTTCATAGCAATGTGAATGAAGGCGATATTCTCGATGTGAAAGCACCAAGTGGTAATTTTCATATTGATGTGGAATCTCAATCATCTGTGGTATTAATTGGTGGTGGTATCGGTGTGACACCAATGCTGAGTATGGTGAATTATTTAAGCTCGCTACCGATTAAGCGTGAAGCGCATTTCTTTTATGGTGTGCGTAATGGTAGTGAGCATATGCATAAAGAATTATTGAATCAAATTGCACAAGACCATCCGAATATACACATCAATGTGTGTTATTCCGATGCAGTTGAGGGTGAAGAACAAGGCAAAGACTTCCAGTTTGGTGAGCGTGTCAGCGTTGATTTATTTAAACGCGAGTTGGGTGTAAATAACTTTGACTTTTACACCTGCGGACCTCCACCGATGATGGAGTCGATTACCAAAGGACTACAAGAGTGGGGTGTGCCAGATAGCCGTATTCATTACGAAGCATTTGGTCCTGCAACGGTGAAGAAAGTCGCTAATCTTGCTGCGCCTCCAACTGCAGATGACCCTGCACTTGAAGTGAAGTTCGTCAACTCTAATCGTTCAGTCAACTGGACTAGTGCATCCAGTTCAATTTTGGAATTGGCTGAAGCGAATGGCATCAAAATTGATTCAGGTTGCCGTGCCGGTAATTGTGGATCATGTATCACCACCGTGCGTTCGGGGGAAGTCGACTATCCATCGGGTAAACCAGGCTTTGATGTAGAGAAGGGTTGTTGTCTGGCTTGCGTTGCAGTTCCTAAGGCAGGTACCGCATTAGCGTTAGATGCTTAATACAAAACCGGGGACATCCCCGGTTTTTTATTTTGTGATTTAACTTCTATCGATACCCACCATCTGCCATTAACACCTGCCCCATGTAATACGGCATGGTCAAGATATGCGCAGCGCACGCTGCCATTTCTTCTGGTTTGGCCCAACGGCGCATCCAAATCTTTGCGGTTTCTTTTTCACGTACATCCGGTGGTAAGGTATTGTTGAGCGCAGTTTCTATCCAACCCGGTGCTAAGGCATTCACACAAATTTGATGTTCTGATAAATGCTCAGCAGCGGTTCGCACCAACATATTCCCTGCTGCTTTAGAAGAATCATAGTGAGCGGAGACTGGATCTTGACTGTTTATACCATTGGTTGAGGTGATCAACACAATCTTGCCGCGAAACTCATCCATAGTCGGATTGTCTTTCATCGATAACGCAGCATATTTCGTGACCAGAAATGCACCTGTGGTGTTGGTGTTGTAAACCATGTCCCACTCTTTCGCAGTTTGATCTAAAAATTCCGTATTCGGCGAAATGCCTGCACTATGAATTAAATAATCTACGCGTAAACCTGCTTGTTTGATCGCTGCAAAAAATCCCTTAACCGAATCTTCTGACCCAACTTCGCAGGGAAATGAATGAACTGTAATTTTGCTGTTTACTTTTTGTAATTGCGCGATTGCTTTCTCAGTTTTCTCAGGACTGCGGCTAGCTGAAATAATGATATTGCCACCATAACGGGCAATCAATTCTGCACAAGTAAAGCCTATACCACTGGCGCCGCCAGTTACCACGGTGGTAGTGCCGCTGAAATCAAATGTGACGCGTGTCATCTCTTCCTCCTAATTTTGATTATTTATTCGTAAGGTGGCTTTAAAACCAGCCCATTTAATTCCCTTGCTGCAAGTTTGAGATTAGAGCGCAGGTCAGGTGGTGTCAATACTTGTCGATTAGAAAATATTTCAATTTAATTTTTATGAACAACTTAAAAAAAAAGAAAAGCTGCCATTTCTTGATTTCTCACTCTGTGTGTCTAGATTTTATGACACAAAAAATAGGGATACTTTTCCTTGACGGCAACATACTTACCTCGCCACAATGCATGCTATTTCTTAATAGAAATGCCGCCTAGTCTTGTTTATTAAAAATATAAGTTTTATTCAAGCGCAGGCATTTTATTTATTGCGGTAATGAGGGAGTGAAGATGGCAAAAGCCAATGAGCGCTTTAGGTTGGTTTGGTCGTCAAGTCGATCAGATTGGATGATTGCGCCTGAAACAGCGAAGGGCATTGGAGCACCTGCAACAGTATCTAATGCACCGGTTTCATCGATAGTTGAAGGATGTTTGATTTCTGGTTGTCATTCTCTAACCAGTAATTTGCAAACAATCAATGCACAATCAGCTACCAATAATAAAAAATCTATGCTGCAAAGCTTAGCTAGCTTGCGAACCTCGACAGCAATTGCATTGATGTTTGCAGGTATAGCTCCTAGCGTGGTTGCGCAAGCATTGCAAGATCCAACTGTGCGCAGTGGTACTGCGACTATCGATCTGTCGAATGCAAATCACGCTTTCATTACCCAACAATCAAATAAAGCCATTATCGATTGGCGTCAGTTTTCTATTCCCAGCGGTAGCACAGTGCAGTTTGTACAACCTAGCGCTTCTTCCATGGTGCTCAATCGTGTTACAGGAACACAAGCATCACAAATCGATGGTAACTTACTCGCGAATGGTCAAGTCTGGTTGTTGAATCCAAGTGGTGTGATGATAGGCAATGGTGGGTCGATTAACACAGCTAGTTTTTTAGCCTCCACTCTCGATATCAATAACAATGATTTCATCAACGGTCGTTACCGTTTTGATGCGACGTCAAACTCGACTGGTCGCATAGTTAATGCTGGAACCATCAAATCGGCAGAGAATGGTTATGTGGTTTTATCTGGCAAGCAAATTAATAATGAAGGCGTGATTGAAGCTAAGTTAGGTTCTGTTTTACTTGGTTCAGGTCAAGCCATGACACTGGATTTAGTCGGTGACAAATTACTTAGCTTCGCTATCAATACACCAGTTGCGACATTACCTACCGATGGTAAAGCCAATATAGAAAATTCAGGACGCATCACAGCACAAGGTGGCAAAGTCATGATGACTGCGCGCACTGCAACTGATGTTATGCATAGTGTGATTAATGTCAGTGGTGTTGTTGATGCAACGAGTGTAAGACTCGTGAATGGTGAAATTGTTTTAGATGGTGGATCTACAGGTTCAGTTGCCGTAAGTGGATCCTTAGTCGCGACTGGTTTACAAGCAGGTGAAACTGGTGGTGCTATCAAAGTATTTGGTAAAGACATTACTGTCGCAAATAACGCGCTACTTGATGCACGTGGTGAAGCAGGTGGTGGCGTTATTCATGTTGGTGGTGGTTGGCAGGGTAGTGGTCTTGCAGGGCGAACTTCTGCATTAACTACTCAAGTGGGATCGAATGTAGTACTAGATGCAAGCGCAATTAACAATGGCAATGGTGGTGAGATTGCTATTTGGACTGATATTCGTAATAAGCAATCAATCACAAATGTTTCAGGTATTTTGAATGCAAAAGGTGGAGCCACATCTGGTAATGGTGGACGTATAGAGACGTCGGGTTATGTACTGGGTACCACTGGAATTCGAGTTGATGCGAGTGCGACCACAGGCTTGAGTGGTGAGTGGTTGTTGGATCCGTTTAATATCAATATTGGTCCTTCAGGTGGTACTACTACAGCTACTGAACTTACAGCGAATCCAATATTTTTCCCCACCAACGCTACTAATCTAAATGCTTCAGTTATTTCAACTGCATTAAGTAGTGGCACTCAAGTGGTTATTTCTACGGGTAGTGGTCCGGTCAGTGATGGTGGTGATATAAATATTTTGGCCGGTACGGTGATTACTGGTTCAAATACATCAAGCCTATCTTTGCATGCTAATCGACATATCAATATAGCTAATGCGACTATTTCAGTTGGTACTTTGAAATTGAATGCAGAGAATGGTGGTATTGATATCAATGCTGTTTCTAGAATAAATGCAACTGGGACATTTAATACAAATGGAAGTTATAACAATCAGACGGGCTTATTTTTAGTCGCTGGCGGTAGTTTTTCTGCTACCACGCCATATCAGCTTAATCCTAGCTCTCCTTCGTACATTAATTTAACTAATTCACAAATTCATTCATTGGGTGAAGTTATTGGAGCTACAGCTGGTAGCGTTACGATTAGTAATTCTAATGTGACCGCGCGTGCTGACTTGAGTTTTGAGTCGCGGAATGCAACCTTCTCTGCTTCAAACTCAAATATCACTTCCGAAGCTGCTTTTTATTCTGGTAATCAATCATCTGCTATTACTATACTTAGCGGTGGTGGATATACATTTTCAGACACAGGTCGCCCCTATAATTTTTCTGCCGGTAGTGCAGCTACTCTAAAAGTTGAAAATACAAATATTTCCATAGGCGCGACATCAGGTTTAATCGCTTTATTAACATCAGGTGAATTGCAGATTACCGGAACGAATGGTGGAAGCACTTTAACCAGCGGTAAATCTGTAGTCTTAGTAGCACAAGGTGGGCCCGTTCGTATCACTGATAGTAGAGTGAATGTATTGGTAGGCTCTGGCGGTGATTTAGATGATGTAAAAGGACTAATAGCAGTAGCGGGTGGCGATTTGACGTTCAACGCCGCAGGTGATTTTATAGGTTATAAGCTTGCTGGTGCAGGTACGAATGGCAATATTATTACGACTAATGCCAACATCTCTAGTTCAACGAATAATATTTTTGCGGTTGCATCTGCTGGGATTACTGCAACTAGTACTAATTTAGGTAATGCGAAGTTGTCGGCTGTTGCTGGTGGTGCAGTTAATTTTTCAACTAATTCAACTCTTTCTACTTCAACAACAGGTGTGTACTCTCGCTCTTCTTCATTTCAATTAGATTCTAGCTCTATATACTATTCAACCCCATCGTCCAGTGGGCGTTCTCGCTTGATAAGTAGTGCTGTCGGACAAGTAACAACGACTAATGCAAATTTATTTGAAAGTGAAGTTGAGAGGCTAGTAACTTTCGGACCATCCACGTTTTCATCTCAAGTTAATGGTGTAGTTGGTGGAGCCATAGCCTCGATACAAGGTAGTTTAGCTCCAAGTGCCATGATTCCGCCTCCCGTTCCTCAAGCTCCGCCGCCTGTGCAACCACAGCCGGCACCGCAACCAGTTCAGCAAAATCAGCAGCCTCAGCCGCAAGCAAATCAACCACCTGCTGCGAATAAGCCACCACCGAAAGATGGCGCTAGTGCTGATAGCGCAGATAGTGGAAACGCACCTCCACCTAAGCAAGCTGCAAATGATCCTGCTGCACCTGCTCCTTCGCCGAGTACAGCACCACGTCAGACTGCAAACAATGCACCTGCACCTGCTCCAGCACCTACACCGCAGCCTGCACCAACGAATAATTCAGCACCCGCACCAGTGGCACCTGCAGCACCTACACAAGTAGCGTTAGCTGCACCACCGCCACCAGTTGCGCCGCCTCCACCTACACCCGTTGCAACTGAGAAGCCGCCTACACCTAAAGATGCCGCTGACTCTGGTGATAAAACATTAGCGATGGCAGCACCACCGCCACCACCTAAGGCAGCTGCACAATCACAAGCATCAACTGTACGCACTTCTGTGGTGTCGGTAGGGTTGGTGGATGTGCAAGTTCCTGTTCCACCTCGTCCTCCTTCAGGAGCAGCAGTTGAACAGCCTATGCCTACCTTGGGCAATAGTGCGCGTTGGTAGGGGGTAAATAGGATGCAGTCTCAGATAAAAATTGAAAATGTCGTGATGAAAAAAATCATTATTACTGTAGCCTTAGGATTGTCAGCGCTAACGCTACCACCCCTCACACATGCAGGGCTTGCATCTAGTTTGTTGGATGAATCCTGCTCGGTAAAAATGCGTGATGATATGGCAGCGCAATCGGGTTTACCTGCAGATCAAATTATTTCATGTGGAAATAGTGTCGTGGGTTCGGTGATTGCTGCCCGTTTGCGGCCTGCTGCAGATGTAAAGCAGCAGTTATTACAAAGTTATGCAGCGAGTCGATCTGCTGCAACGAACCGTCAGCGCATGAATTGCAAAACAGAGGATGCGCAAAGTTTAAATGACTTAGGGTTGCCGCATGCAGTTGGCATGGCTTGTAAGATGAAAAGTGGTGGCTGGCCTCAACTCGTGGTCTTAGTTGCAAAAAAAGAGTTGTTGTTTGTTGCTGAAGGTTCACCAGCTAGCTTGCCTGCATTATTGAGTGCCGCTGATCCAGATAGTAAATCTTTGTCACGTACTGATTACATCCAAGCTTTGCAAAAACTATTTGGCAAAACAGTGCCACTCGCTTCTGCAAATGAAATAGCGGGTTTTAAATCTACTTTGCAAAATGCACGTAGTGCCAATGCACAAGGTAAATACAAAGAAGCAGAATCACAATTTCGTAGTGCTTTAGATCTGCAAACGAAATTATTAAATCCTAATGATGCTGCGATTGCTGAAACCTTAATGGATTTAGCGTTGAATGTGAGTAATCAAGGACGAGATGAAGAAGCGATCGCCTTGTTTCGGCGTGCAGAGCCTATCGTGCAAGCATCCTCGCGTGATGCTGATCGTGCACGTTTTGCAGCCTATCAAGCTTATAACGCAGCCAATGCAAGTCGCTTTGATGAGGCTTTGAAATATGCTTCCGGTGCTGTAGCGGCTTGGAGAAAAATCGCAACTGGTCAGGGACAGTTTGTTTTTTCATTAGATGGATCAGATGCTGCGTTTGATCCGCTCATGATGGAAAAAGGTGAATTAGCGTTAGCACTTAATTTGCAAGCGAATATGGCTTTGCGTTTAGAAGAATTAGGCTTAGCGCAAATTGCAGCTTCTGAATCATTGGGTTTAATGAATGACACGCGTGGTTTGCCAAAATGGTGGCGCGCGGATGTTTTACTCACTTTAGGAAAAATTAGTTCAGTACAAGGACGTTTATCAGCAGCTGAACAATATTTAAATGCGGCTTTAACAGAAAGCAAACAAGCATTTGGAGAAGGCCCTCGTTTATTACCTATTTATGCAGCATTAGCGAAAGCCTATCAACGCGAAGGAATGAGCACTTCATCGATTGTGACCTTCCGCGATATTTTTAAACGCATACGTGCCTTACCACCAGCTGCTGAAAATCCATTGACTAAAGAAGATTTAATTCCCTTTGGTTTATCAGTGACAGCGTATGCAGAGAAACTGACGGATGAAACTCAACAACAAGGTTTATATAACGAAGCCTTTGATGCTTTTGGTTTACTGCGTCCAGAATTAGTTGAACAAACTGTTGCGCGTGCGAGCGCGCGTCTAGCAGTATCTGATCCTGCTTTAGCAAAATTAGTTGAGGCTTTACAAAGAGCCGAGCGCGAACGTGATGCAACGAATTTAGAATTGTCAGCCGAGACATCTTTAGCAGATGAGCAACGTAGTAAATTAGTAGAAGATAAGTTGATACAAAAAAAATCGGCTGCTGAAAAAGAAAGTCAGCGCTTACAAAGTGAGCTAGCAACTAAGTTTCCGGAATATGTAGCGTTGTCTGCACCTAAAGCACTGGATACAGTTGCATTGCGTGAGCGACTCGGTGTGAAAGAAGGGGTGGTGTCTTTCATTATTGGTAGAGAAGTGTCCTTTGTGCAGTTAGTGCGACGTGATGGTATTTGGATAGGACGTATAGCAGAGGGGCAGGAATCGCTCGCCGAATCAGTCAGCGCATTACGCAAAGCGATGGATGTGCAATCAGGATCTGTCGGTGAATTTGATATCGCTTTAGCGCATCAACTGTATCAACGTTTATTTGGCAGTATTAAAAATAAACTCACTGACCTAGATCATTTGGTAGTGGTGCCTGCAGGTCCATTAGCAAGTTTGCCCTTCTCATTGTTAGTTGAAACTGCACCAACCAATCAACGCTATGCCGATGCAAGTTGGTTGATAAAGCGCTTAGCGATTTCACATGAACCTTCATTGCGGTCATTTTATTTACAGCGTACAACCACTGCCCAAACGCAACCAACCAAATCCTTGCTTGCATTTGGTAATCCACGATTGCAAGGTAAGTCAGAGAAAAAAGCCTCAAGCTCAACCTTGTCTGCATTAGCGACCAGCTGTCGTCAAGATGGACCCGCATCAGGGGATTTGATTCGCTCTTTAGCACCATTACCTGAAACAGAAGATGAGCTCAAAGTTGTGAATCGTGTGCTATCAGCAAAAAATAAAAATGGATCAGTGGTTCATACCAGCGATGCAGCTACTGAAGATAAATTACGCTCAGAGTCATTAGGTGATTATCGAGTTCTGTATTTTGCAACCCATGGTTTATTACCGGGTGAATTGAAATGTCAGGCTGAACCTGCGTTAGTGTTAACACCCCCTTCATCACCAGTAAGCCGTGCGAATGATGGTTTATTAGAAGCGAGTGAAATTGCTAGCTTGCGACTGAATGCAGATTTAGTGGTGCTGTCAGCTTGTAATACAGCAGGGAGTTCAGGCAAGTTTGGTGGTGATGCTTTATCGGGTTTAGCAGAATCCTTCTTTTATGCGGGTGCGCGTAGTTTGGTAGTGAGTCACTGGCAAGTCTCTTCTAAAGCAACAGCCGAATTAATGTCGGGTATGTTTGAAGCTTTAGGTCCGGATTTAACAGGTGGAGCAGCGCGTTCACTGCAAACTTCGCAATTAAAACTGATTAAACAAGAGAAGACTGCGCATCCATTATTTTGGGCGGCGTTCGTGATTGTGGGTGATGGGCGTGAAGATGCTTTATTGCCACTGCCGCGTTCTGCTCGTCCTCGTTCATAGGTGGTCATGATGTGGCAATTCAATTATTTATCTATGCTGATTAAATCACTAGCATCACTGGCCATGCTATTTGCTGTGACTGCGCATGCGCAGTTTGTAGTGATGGATGTACGTGGTGCCCCTTTTAAATCAGGTCAATCGATTGCTGCAACGGCAGTCATTAATTTGAAAGAGGGCGAGCGTTTATCTGCCATTGGTCCTGATGGCAAGACCGTGACTTTACGTGGGCCTTTTTCTGGCCCTCTTGCTCCAAAGGCAGATGCAGTGCCTGATTCCAAACAAGCGTTAGCTGCTTTGTTAGTCAATCGTGATGCACGTACTAAATCAGTCGGTGTAGTGCGTGCCGGTACGGCTTCAGTGAAAACGCCA
>JAIXOW010000032.1 GCA_027486615.1 Oxalobacteraceae bacterium
CAGGGAATAATTTATATAAATATTTTTCAAAATCTGACAGTACATTTTCTAACTTGGATGTTATTGCTTCATTCAATATTGGCGATAAAATCTCTTTTGTCGGTATGGCTGGAGTTGATGTTGAATCAAATTCTTTTTTATTTGATTCAACAGTCCAAAAAACGATTGGGAATATTAAAAACGATGTTTTAATTTCTAATCAGGTAGTATTTTTTGCTGACGGAACGGACGGATATTTATATGTAAAAGGAGACGGCGACGGGGTAAGTTTTGATGGTAGTTTAGTCAAGCTCTCTGGAGCTATTACGCCTCCAAATGCAAATCAATTTGATTTTCCTTTATCAGTCGATACCGATAACTCTCGGCCATTTTTAAACAGTTCTCAATTAATAGCATTAAATAGTATACAAATAAGTGTTTTAAGTACTTCACAAATTTCCACTCTTGGCTCAACCCAAATTAGTTCGCTAATCACATCGCAGATTACAGCGCTTAGTACTTCGCAGATTAATTCATTGAGTTCAATGGGGATAAGTGGCTTAACAAATGCTCAGATCGGCACGTTGAATTCACTGCAGATTTCAGGAGTCACTACTTCAATGATTCAAGTACTGACTTCGAATCAAATTAGTATGTTTAATTCTACTCAGATATCGGCATTGACAAGCAGTCAAATTTCATTTTTATCCACATCGCAATTTTCAGCAATAGCTAGTACTAACATTGCAGGTTTGACTTCTGACCAAATCAGTCATTTAAATACTAGTCAACTATCTGCATTAACTACTGCACAATTATCGTCTTTCACAACATTACAGTTTGCGGCTATATCAAGTAGTAATATTTCTGCTTTTAGTTCTGATCACTTAAATGTATTGAACTCTGCTCAAATTGATATACTTTCAAATCAACAAATTTTAGGATTCACTGATCTGGATTTATTCGTTATGAGTTCTAATTTGAACTCTTCTCAGCTAAAGTCGATTTCAACTGCAGGAATAGCATCTCTAGCATCGGCACCCTTAGCTTCTCTGAATAGTATCCAGACATCAGGTCTAACAACTGATCAGATAGTAGCATTGACTACTAAACAAATTAAATATTTGAGTAGCTCGGTTATTAATGGGTTTAATAGTAATCAATTACGAGCGATAGAGACAGCTGATATTGCAGCGTTGACGACGGCTCAGGTACAGGCGCTGACCTCGACCCAGTTAAGTAGACTAACGAGTACACAGGTCAGAGCGATCGAGACTACTGACTTGATGACGTTAAGTTCAAGTCAGTTGATGGGTTTGAATTCTGCGCAAGTAGCAGCGTTAACAGTTGCAGAGTTATCATCGTTAAATAGTATCCAGACTTTAGGGCTAGGTACATCAGCGATTGCGAGTCTGAGTTTAGATCAACTGCAGGCGTTCAATATGTCGAATACACGGCAGTTGGGAGCGGTGACAACTGTTCAGATTGCTGGAATGTCTGCAGACTACATGGGGTCGTTCCAGAGCAGATTGCCTGACCTGACATCCATGCAGATTAATGCAATCACGACATCGGCAATTATGGCATTAGGGTCATCAGCACTGAGTTCGTTAAAGAGTATGCAGCTAGGTGGATTCACGACATCGCAAATAGTAGCGTTAACGACTGCTCAGGTGAGTTTTTTAAGTACGGCTTTTATCAATGGATTTAGTAGTGGTCAGTTACAAGCGATAGAGAATAGAGATATTGCAGCGTTAACGACTGCTCAGGTAGGTTCTTTAAGTACCGCGATCATCAATGGATTAAATATCGGTCAGTTGCAAGCGATAGATACGTTAGATATTGCAGCATTGACGACGTCTCAGGTACAGGCACTGACCTCAACCCAGCTAAGCAGACTAACAAGTACACAGGTCAGAGCGATCGAGACTACTGACTTGATGATGTTAAGTTCAAGTCAGTTGATGGGATTCAATTCTGTACAGGTAGCAGCGTTAACGACTGCTCAGATAGGTTCTTTAAGTACAACGATCATCAATGGATTAAATATCGCTCAGTTACAAGCGATAGATACGGTAGATATTGCAGCATTGACGACGTCTCAGGTACAGGCGCTGACCTCAACCCAGCTAAGCAGACTAACAAGTACACAGGTCAGAGCGATCGAGACTACTGACTTGATGACGTTAAGTTCCAGTCAGTTGATGGGATTCAATTCTGTACAGGTAGCAGCGTTAACGACAGCGGAATTGGCGTCGTTAAATAGCATTCAGACTTTAGGGCTAACGACAGCAGCGATAGCGAGTCTGAGCTTAGATCAACTGCAAGCATTCAATATGTCGAACACAAGGCAGTTGAGTGCAGTGACGACGGTGCAGATTGCAGGGATGTCTGCAGACTACATGGGGTCGTTCCAGAGCAGATTGCCTGACCTGACATCTATGCAGATTAATGCAATCACGACATCAGCGATTACGGCATTAGGGTCATCAGCACTGAGTTCGCTAAAGAGTATGCAGGTAGGAGGATTGACTACTGCACAGATCGTAGCTTTAACAACTGCTCAGGTGAGTTCATTAAGTACCGCTATCATCAATGGATTCAATAGTGTTCAGTTAAGAGCGATAGAGACGGTAGATATTGCAGCATTGACGACGTCTCAGGTACAAGGATTGACGTCGACCCAGTTAAACAGACTAACAAGTACACAGGTCAGAGCGATCGAGACAACCCATATCGCAGCACTCACCATAGGACAAATACAGAGTCTAAGTTCTTTTGCGTTAAATAATCTAATTAGTAGTCAACTACAAGCGATCACGACAATTAATATTGCAGCACTCACCACTGCGCAAGTACAAAGCTTAAATTCTTTTGTGCTAAATGGCCTAAGTATTAGTCAATTACAAGCGATAGAAACAATCGATATTAGAGCGCTAACAACTTCACAAGTGCAGAGTTTAATTCCACATTCGCTTAATGGTTTGACTAGTAGTCAGTTCCAATCGATCACAGCATCAAATATTGCTGCACTCACCACTACTCAAATAGTATCTTTGAATACAATGCCCAGTGTTTCGTGGACTAAGATACGAGGTGGTAGCTTGGATGATTTGGCTACAAGTCTCACCACTGGATTGGATGGGGCC
>JAIXOW010000154.1 GCA_027486615.1 Oxalobacteraceae bacterium
CACGATATGAAGATAGGACTCAAAACTAAACAAGTTTTAAAGTTGTTCAAAAAGATTCAACTAGAGTTTAAGTATGAAAATGAAGCAAAGAAACAAGATGCGGATTCGTGATATGACACACGATTACTGAATTATATTTTGAGGAAAAAGTATGTACAAAAGGATTTAGAGAAACGAGAAATACAGGTTAAGAAATGATGGTGAAACAAGCAACGATGGGGATGCGAGCACACACCCCTCTTGCGACGATGTCTCTGACGGCGGAGCAACTGACGCGCATTCCCGTCCATCCTCTAGGGATCGAAATGATCATCTTCAGATTCGTTCTTGGTTTCGTCCATCTTCTCGTTTTCGTCGGTCTGATCCAGAAGCTTGGTGTATTCCTCTTTGAACGGGAGGACTTCTTCACCGTCTTGATGATCCAAGAGTTCGTCATCGTGGGCAACTTTTGACGGATTCGCTTTCTCCATTGGATCATCTTCTTCTGGGATCGTTGAGAGTTTGCTCGATTGAACCTGAATCGGGTTCAACATCTCAGCTAAGTCATCCACAATGGGTTTGGCTTTAACTGAGATTCCAGAAGTAGATGGAGCACTGGCAATGACAATGTTCTTTCCAACATCTGGAGGTGGAAGAGTGGAGGCAACGACCTCAACTTCCATGCTCTCATCTCCATGAGAAGAGGGCTTGACAACGGTTGAGCTAGTTGGCGATGGTTTAGTCAAACTTGGTAATTTGACCATCGGAACCTCTTCTCCGGCTGTCAATTTGACCTTCGTGAAGGTCTTCATGCTTTCGAATTGCATGAGAGCAAGCTGAACCAGCTTGTTCTGGAGAAGTGTTGGAGTGCCAACGATTTCTCCCCGACTGATACGTCCGGCAAGATGCAAAGCCTTAGTGAAGGAAAGGCTGTCCAAGGGGACATTTTTAGGTTTGGCAACCCGACCTTTGTTCACCTTTGGGAAAGGCTTTTCGTCTTTCTGTTTGGAAGGCGAAGAAAACTTCTTGTCCTTCTTGTCGTGTTTCTCCTTCTTTTTCTCGGGCTTCGAAAGCGAAGAGCGAGTCTTTGTGGGAGACAAACTTGAAGTAGAAGGTTGACTCGTGGAGGTCACAATGGACTTTCCTTTGTTCAACTTCTTCTTCTCCTCCTTCGTTTTTGGCGGAGGAGGTGGTGGCTTCATTCCGTCTGGAATGGCTGGATTCAAAAAGAATTCCAACGCGGCCTTTGGCACTTCGATGGACGAAAGGCCATACAAAGTGAAGCGCCAATGTCTCTTGTTTAAAGAGAGCTTCTCGCTGCTGTACACATACCCGGTGTCGTGTCCTTTCAATGAAAAGATCCGGAAGACATGGTCGGCATACGTGCGGCTGAAGTTTTCGTCTTTGTGGTCAGTTTGAACGTGACCTCGGCGACGACAGTTGTAACACCAGGCCCGAAGAGCATCACAAGTGATAATGCTGTGGTCTGAAGTGTCGTGGCAGAAAGGATAGCCACAAGTTTTGTGACCAGCACAAGGGTGCTTAGCCAAAGTTTTGCCTGGAGATTTCGAAGGAGAGATCCCACAGAATCTACAAATGCCAGAAACAGCATATGTAAAGTCTTCAGCCCAAGGAAACCTGTAGGCTGGAGTGTCCTTCTTCCAGACAGAGAGATTGATGTCTCTGCACTCGTCCAAAAGGTTGAGTCGAGTTTTGTGCAGAGGCTTGAGAGTGATATCTTCGCTTTTGACGTAATAACCGTCAATCATGCTCCGATAAGAATTCTCCCAAAAGAGTTCTCTCGTGTAGGCAATCATATTGCCCGATCTCTCAATCCCGATTTGTCCAGACCAGCGATAGGTAGTCAGCCATACGGCATAAACCACTGAGCGGGCAGCCTGAACAACGGCTTTGAGATTGCCTTCATTAAATTGATTGAAGGCTTTTGGAAGAGGTAAAACCTTTCCGTCAACAGCATGTCTAAAGAAGTCCAAGCTGTTGCTTCCTTTCATCTCATCTGAAGTCAGATATTTTGAAACGATTGGGGCAAGATCAATAAGAGAGACCAAAGGTCCACTCTCATCCGGCAGGAACTCGTTGACAACGTCACGAGTTTCTTCAAAGTTCAGGGTGACCTTGCAAATTGCAGGGTTCCTAAAGATTGCTCCAACTCCTTGAGAAAGGTAAAATTCACCTTCATCTTTTTTGGTGTAGATCAGGGTTCGACCTTCCGGTGCGCTGATCACCAAAACTTGTTTTCCCAATGTGAAAACAGAGCAGAAACCAAACTTGGTTGTCTCCTCGAACCAATCTTTGATAGGTTGGTCCCATCCGATTCGATTCTTGGTTGTTGAATCTAGATCGAATGTTTGCAACTTGTCCCTCAGAGAACTGATGTGACGTCGTAACACGACCGGCAGTTCGTGAGCATCTTGGCGATCTCGTTGAGGAACGTCAAACGGGAGAAAAACTCGTGCCATTTGACTGTCAAAATCCATCCTGAAAAGATTCAAACAAAATTAATAACTTTGTTATTTCAACTAAACAATGGTTTCAGTTAATAATCTATAATTCTAACTCAAAGAAGTTAATTATAGTAAAGCACAATAATGCAATAAATCTTGTCAAAAAGATAAGACGTAGTTTCTAAAGTTCTTGAAATGAAAACTAATAATATTAATTCTCGTTCATGGTTTTAAATTCTAAAGAAACTAATTGAGTGATTGGTCTATCGTAAGTTCCATCTGAAGTTTTAATTCGACAACGCCGAATTTTGTTATCAGATTCACTCGGATAAACTTCTTCAACAATAGCAAGTTTCCATTGTCCCCTAGGAACATTTGGATCTATTTGTAGTACAAGTTCTCCAACTTCGAGATCTTTAACAAATTCTTGCCATCTTTTCCTCTTCGAAAGAAGAGGTAAGTATTCCCTTATAAATTGTGTCCAAAAATGGTCAACTAAGGCAGATACTTTTTGCCATCTCTTTTTTGGATGATCAACATTTTCGGAACAAACAGCTCCTCCAAGGTTGCCAAAAAGGAAATGATTTGGAGTCAAAACATATGTTACACCTTCTTCCACAACACGCGTTAAAGGTCTACCATTAAGTAAAGCACAAATTCTGCTTAAAACTGTTCTGAACTCGTCCATGGTTAAGTCGGCTCTTTTACAAAAGATGTCTAGAGCTCGCTTAGTAGCTTTAACCATGATTTCATATGTTCCTCCGTGATGAGGTCCATAGGGAGGTGTGAAATGCCAGACAACGTTAGCAAGATCACTCTTAATGATCAAATCATCATCAAGATACCGCACCCATGATTGTAACTCTTTGTCCTCAGTTACAAATGCTTTCCAATTGTCAGACAATACTTCTTCTGGCATACCTCGAAACGAAGTAAACCTGGAGAAAGCATTTAACACTGAATCAGTGTCCTGACTCTCAGTAGCTTCCAAATGAACAGCTCGAGTTTGGAGACACGAGAAGACTAGAATGTAAGATTTTAGTCTTGGTTTCCCTCGACCTTGCTGTTTAATATGGAAAGGTCCCGCAAAGTCAATACCAACTTTGGAGAAAGCTCTGAGTGGCATAGAAAACCTGTAAGAAGGTAAATCTGCCATTCGTTGTACGAGAGGTTTATTTTTAAGCTTTTTGCAAAACATGCAATTCTTTGTCAACTTCCGAAGAAATTGATTAAGACCCAAAATAATAAAACCTTCTCTGAGCTTATGTTTCACATTTTCAATACTAACGGAATGGCCGTATTTGTAATGATATGACAAAACCAAAAGTTTAGTCAAATGTGAACGAGACGACAATATAATTGGAAACCTTATGTCATACGACAAGTGTTCAATCTTAGCCAAACGACTATTAGATCTTAGAACTCCAGTTTCTGAAATAAATGGAGAGTAACTTTTCAATTGACTAAGTTTCTCTTCATTTTGAATTTCATTAATTGTCTGTTGCAGAACAAAATCTTCTGCTTGGGCTTGAGAAACTAGAATTTCCAGACTATGTCTCAAAAGACTTGATCGTGTAAATTCATGTTTTCTCCATCTTTTGTAAGCTAACAACGTAGCAAACACTCGATGTAAGAGTTTATTAAAACCGTCATATAAACTTCCAACAGAGAAATTTAACGGATTTAAAAGATCGTGAATTTCCAATTTAGAATTTTCACTACTGTTCATAGAATGCACAAAGGCATGATCTGAAAACAGCTTTTTAAACTCATTCTTTACTTCATCATTTGATTTTGACGAAGTAAACTCAGCAGGCCAAAAAGACTTGCCTAGTTTTAGCCACTCTGGGCCAGTCCACCAAAGGTGACTTTTAGCCAAGTCTGCCAGAGAAATGTCTCTTGTGGCAACATCAGCTGGGTTTTGATCCGTTGGAACATGTCTCCATTGTTTTGCATCAGAATCTGATTGGATTTCCCCTACTCGATTAGAGACAAAAGTCTTTAATTGATTAGCGGGAGTATTTATCCAGTACAAAACATTCGTAGAATCTGTCCAATAATAGATCTCTTTAGGGTCGATTTGGTAAGCTAATGCAACTGCATGACCAAGTCGAAGTCCAATTACTGCTGAGTCAAGTTCCAAACGTGAAACAGTCTCGGCTTTAATTGGAGCTACCCTAGCTTTAGAAGTGACAAGGTGTGATTCAACATCAACCTCTTCAGCTTCCAACTCCTTCACCCCTCTTGAATCAACGACCTTGGCAACTCTAACAAATACAGCAGTTGCGTAAACTTCTGTACTAGCGTCCACAAAAACATGTAAGCTAATAGTTTTGCCCTTGCCAAAATTTAAACAACGTGGTATGTTAATTAAATTTGATTCAGAAAAGAGTTCAGTAAGCCATTGACGCCAACGAGCATCATGTCTTTCAGGTATTGGGTCATCCCATTTCAATTCCTCTTGCCAGAGTCTTTGAAGGATCTTTCTTGACCTAACCGTGAAAGGTGATATTAAACCCAAAGGGTCAAATACCGTTGCGGAAAGTCTCAAAATTAAAGACTTTGTCCAGGTTTTAAAATCTGTTATACCTTGACGTTCAATGAAGTCAAGATCAGACTTAAATTTGGAAGCAAAGATAAATTGATCTTTGTTTGCCTCCCAAATTATTCCCAAAACTTTTGAAGGTTCAAAAATTGATCCTTCGTCTTTGTCAAAATTGACTTTTGCAGACAGCCATTCTTTAGGTAATACCTTAAGAACCTCAGCCTTGTTAGAGTGAAATTTTCTCATTTTCATGTCTGCATGACTAAGTAAAGGGTCCATTTCTTGAACTATTGAAATGCCTTCAGCAATTGTTTCAACGGAACGAATTGCATCATCCATATAACAATAGTTAGTAATGGTTTCAGCTGCATGAGGAAACTGATCTTTGTAGAGTTCAGCATTTACCTCTAGCACCTTTTGAGAAATGTCTGGACTAGACAAGTTTCCAAAAAGGATACGAGTCCATTGCCAATATCTACCGTTCCACCAGAATCGATGATAACGACGATCTTCATCTGACAATCGGCATTGCAAAAACATTTCCGATATATCAGCTGTTAAAGCTACCTCAAACTTGCGAAAGCTTAACAGAATTGAAAACAAGTCTTGAAGTCTATTAGGACCTTTTTGGATCTTAGAATTCAAACTTGAACCATTTCTGGTTTTTGCTGCAGCGTCAAAAACAACTCTGACTTTTGTTGTGGGTCTACTCCTGTCAACGACTGGAAAGTAGGGAATGTAAAAACAATCCTCTCTATCTATATCATCAGGGTCAGTTATCTCTTCGATATAACCCTTTTTAATTTGATCCTGAAAAACAGCATCAATTTCTGATATAGAAGTTCCTTTCTTTGACAAATAGTCAAAAGAATTTGTTTTACGTTGACGATTTTCAACCGCAACGCGATTGTTCGACAGATCAGGTGGATTAGTTTTCCAAGGGATAGAACATGAATAAAAATTATTATGTTTTACCACTTTCATTGCTTCATCAACTTCAATTTCTTGAGGTGACCAAGCACTTTTTGGACGACGGAAATTTTTAGACATACCAGCAGATCGAACACGATCTTTAATACCAATATGGTCCAATTCCCAACATTTCTCAACGAGTAAATGTAAATCATCTCTACTAGTTACTTTAAAAACTCCTGAATTCGAATCGAAATCTGATCTGTCTTTAACACGTCATTTTTGAGTCATACTTTCAACGGAAGTATAGATCTCATCCAGATCCAAAGTATCTGGGTCCGATGTTGGTCCAAGGCACGTCCATCCCAATGGGACTTTGTACGCGATTGGTCCTTTGCCATCTTTTGATTTGATCGGAGAGTCAGGTGTAAACAAACTGACATTGTCCGTTCCAATCAACAGCTGAATAGCAGCTGCTTTTGGCAATGGCGGAAACGGAACATCCTTCAAGTGAGGGAATTTCAGTTTCTCCACTGACCAGTCTACCACTCCTGTATCCTTGGTCAAGTCCTTGACTGTCCAAGCAGTGATAGTTTGACTAACCAGTCCATCAGCTGACGTCAACTGAACCTCAACCAGATAAGACATGAACTTAGTCTTACAATCCAAAAGATTGATTGTTCTTTCGATTGGACCACGTCTAATCAAAAGTTTGAGCTTTTTGGAGAAAGCTGCATCAATACAAGTCGTGTTAGAACCTGAATCAAGCATTGCGACAGTGGAAAAACCAGGTCTGCCATTTCTCGCTCCAATTCTGCAAACAACAGTTTGTAGACTTATAGCTCCAGCTCTCGCCAGGTGGAAAGCACCTGTGAAGCAACAACTTTCCTCATTTGACCATGTCAAATGTCCGTGAAACTCGTCACACCAGTCACCAATGGCAACTCCTTCAACTGACTTGTCAGAATGAAGTAAAGGGTGTTCATAGCGTGGACAACCATCCACACCACAAATTTTACCCTTCTCGTAGTTGCACTTGTTTGAAGGGTGTCCCCTTTTCAAACAGTGAAAACATGATTGTGTGGTCTTTACGACAGCGTAACGTTGTCGTGCAGTGAGTTTCTTGAACTTTTCACAAACAAAAAGTTCGTGAAATGTGTCCAAACAAACTGGGCACTTGGTAGGTTTAAAAGGCTTAACAAAAACCTTTTGTTCCTGAGGTCGGGAGTTAGAGACAGAGTAAGTTTTATTCTTTCGTAGATTGAATTCAACTTGTCTACCTTTGTACTTCCCTTCCAACTTGAAGCAAACGTCGTCATCGTCAGACCAAAGAGGTTCATCCGAATTAACGTTTTCTTCCGAGTCATCAATGACAACTTCCTCTCCGTACAAAATGACTCTTTCAGTCTTTTTGTTTTTACCTAACAAGGTTTCAGTCTTTTGAACAGTCTCAACCCGATCTTTCACCCATTCATGAAGAGTGTCCAATGTTTCTCTTCGTGATTTGTCTTTGCACCAATCTGCAAATTTCTGATAAGTGAAAGCAGTCATTTTCAAACGAATCGTATGAAAAAGGTTCGAGTTGGGATTTGCCAAACAGGCAGGATCGTTCTTACGATAGTAGACTTTTTGCATCGTGAGTAATTGATAAAAATTATCAAGACTCTTGAGCGTGAAGTCTTTGAAGATCGGAGCATTCGCAAGCTTTGAGACAATGATCTCATCGCGTTTGAATTCACCTCCATACCTTCCCTCCAAGATTTCAACTATGCGATCATAGTCGTCATCTTCCCATTCACCTGTCAAATGACAGTCAACCAACGTCTTTGCTGGACCCTTAAGGTATCCATGGAGCCTCAAAGCCAAATCAGCTGGTAGAAGATTTCTGTTTGCATGCGCTAGATCGAACTTCTTTTTCCAGAAGTAGAACAACTCAGTATCCCCGTCAAAGAAAGGGATCTTGTGCTTGTCCAAACCTCTGGTATTAGGTTCGTTCTTGTCAGGTTTGACAGCAGAAAACAACTTCCCAAATTGGGCAGGTGTCATGCAAACTGGTGAACCCCCAAAATCGGGATTTCGCCTTTGATATCTCCCCCTTTCCACTGCTCCCCTTCTAAGGGCACCTGGTCTAAATCCAGCAAATCTCACTCCTCCCCTGCCAAGATTAATAGAACCGTCATCTTCACTGAGGTTGTCAACGTCATCCTCAGTGTCAACTTGATCATCACCCAAAGGGTTTTGATTTTGTTCGATTCTTATCTTAGCTTGTTTTAGTTCATCTTTCAATTTGTCCATCACCAAATTGGTGCAGTGCTCAATGAGCTCTTTCAACAAATTGAAATGACGAGTGAAAGTTTGTTTCTGACCTTTAGTTTGCTCAAAGAAGCTAAGTTCAGAATGCAACTCGTGGAGATCTGAGAGAGTTTGTTTGGCACAATGTAGAAAATCTTCCATTATGTCAATGTCAGTATCATCTTGTTTGTCTTTGATAGCAAGATCAATCTGTTGATACATTTGCCGTCGTACTTGACAACCTTGTTGATACTTAGCTTTGACTTTGGCAATCTCAATGGGAGTTTCTGCGTCAGTCTTGGCTGTGACAATGTCATCAGTCAACTCTGGATCTTTGTCCGCATTCTCCAAACCCAAAGGATCTGGATAAAGGTTAGCCAAAGATCGTCTTCCTCCTCTCATAACAGCCTTGCCACCAGCATTGTTGACAATGTCAACATTGCCTTGTTCGTCCATAATATGAACTTTCTAGCCGCTGAAACTTAGTAAGGCTAACCAGGGATTAATTTAAGAATTTAAGACAATTACCTGGTCTTCGATGCTAAGATTTGAGAAAGATTTGTTGATGAGCGAAACGTGGTGAGATGAAGAATGTGGATCCCAATGTGATTCCACGGGTGTCGACGAAGTGAGGTTTGAGGTTCCCTAACTCCGAAAACGTTTTAGACTGACTTGAACGTTAGTCTTAGTTCAAAGAACTGAAAATAAACTTTTAGGATTATTGTAACTTGTAAAGTTAACCCTAAAAAGTAAGTGATTAAATTTTCAATCAAAAATTTAGTTAACTAAATGCTTAATAAGCAATCAATTTACACTTACTTCGAAGTCTTTGTTCTAAAAGAATCAATAGAACTTCTAACTTTAGAATTTTAACGCAATTAAAGTTGAAATTGCGACACAAAAAGTGTTTAAATTGAACAATCAAATATCAAACAGCGTCCCATTTAACAATTAAAAGTTAATTTAAACAGAGGTAAAAAGTCGATCAGGTCATTTGAAATTTACACCTCTAGCAAAAAGTTTCAAGTATTTACAGAAATTAAAGTGTTTTCATCGTGACTAAAGTAAGTCACCTAAATTTATTTCTAAAGCCTTACAAAAGTACAAAATTAGGAAAATGTTTGATAGCGATTGTTACTAAGTAAGTAGGCAATGCTTACTACGAATGATGAACAAAGTAAAAGTTATCACCTTTTAAAACACAATAATGTTAAATTAGGTTACCTTTTATGATGTTAAAGAGTTGATAATTGTTGAAGTGTTATCGCACTTATACACTTAAAATTTTAAAGAAAATTTTAGAAACTTTTGGAAATTTCAAAACGTCCAATCCAATGGAATGTTGGCGAAGAAAGAAAGATTTATTCAGCTGCTGTAAGCATACAGGTGTGGGCGGAAATAGGCCTGACCGGCATGCATGCAGGTAACAGCTTACACACGTGTTACTTCCCAAGGGGCAAGCACAAGCATCAGCTGTCAGCTGACCGGCTTAATCAAGAAAAACTTGACCGGGCGGAAATGCGATCTATGTACTTCAAAAATGATG
>JAIXOW010000375.1 GCA_027486615.1 Oxalobacteraceae bacterium
AGAGGCCAGAGATTCCGGAAAGTGAACATCCGGAAAGTGACTATCCGGAAAGTGAATATCCGGAAAGTGAACATCCGGAAAAATCTTTGTAATCTCTGAATCTTTGTAATTGATTTATAAAAATCAAAAGATAATGAATAAATGCTCAAAGTATTTTCCCTGTTTGCGTCGTTATTCATTGGCTAGTAATTGAAGTGATTTGACTTATAAGAGTCCTGGGAAATTAGGAAATTGAAGTAGTTGATCTTGAAATTGAATGATGATGATGATTGTTTATTAGCATATCTTTAAATTTTAAATTTTGTCGTTAGTTAGTTTGAGTAGTTGAAAAAGCGTTTTTGTGATTAATTTTCGATGTAGTTTTCGATGTTAAAAATTCGAACTTATCTAATATCGAATACTACCAAATATGTGATGAAAAGACATTTAAAGACCGGATTTGTCATTAAATTACTATCATATACCTAATCTTTGTTTCATAGATAGCTATGGAACGTTAAATGTTTGTTTATGTTTTTGTTTGTTTATGTTTTTCTTTGTTTTTTCTGTTCTTTCCTGTTTGTTTTTGCCGAATAGTTCACGTTCTCCTCAGTTCATCGGGAAGTTCATCAACTGTTAAAATTTTAGAAGAAAATTTGGAAAAAAAATTTCAAGGTGAGAATTTTTAATTTTTGGATTGTTTGATTAGTTATTTCACGATGGATTGATTGATTGATTGATTGATTGATTGATGTAACTGATTATGTAACTGTAACAGAAAAGGCCCAGAAAACAGAAACTTAATTTGTATTTCTACAATTTTTAAAGATGTGGAACAACGACGACCCAGCTGTTTCTTTCGGTCGCTGCAACAACCACTTGGCCACCATTATTCGCCGAAGATTGGCCGACATCCGACGGTCCGAACTCGGCGAAGGACCTGAAGTTCCCGAAGATGACTGGACCTCTTCGGACGAAGAAGAAGATCATTACATTACCGTGGTCAGGCATGACATCATCGGTAGGTCGAATGAAGGTCAAGATTCTCAAGATCAAGATGGCGGTGGCGGAGACGACGACGCGTCTCAAGCTGAAGGTGGCGAAGACGCTGAAGGTGGCGAAGACGCAGAAGCAGAAGAAGATGGCGAAGAATCTCAAGAAGATGGCCAAGAATCTCAAGAAGACGGCCAAGCTACTAGTGACGCCGCTCAACTTAATCAGCGAAGATTGGTGGAGTTCGACCTGCGTTTCAATGATGGCGAAGAAGACGGCGAAGAAGCTCAAGAAGACGGCGAAGAAGCTCAAGAAGACGGTATTAGGGACGTCGCTCAACTTGCCGCCATTATTCAGCGAAGATTGGTGCGTTCGGCAGTCAATGAAGGCGAATCTCGCGGACGTGCAACTTATCGGACCGGACGTGCAACTTATCGAACCGGACGTGCAATTTATCGGACCGGACGCGGGCGTGGACTTTCTCGACAGGAAAGGTATGACCGCGCTGAGCGATCCCAGTTGATCTCCTATGCTAACATGTGGTGTTGGGAAAATCGTGGTCGTGGTCGTCGTGGTCAATCTCGTGGTCGTGGTCAATCTCGTGCTCAAGGCTCATCTCGTGGTCAAGGCTCATCTCGTGGTCAAGGCTCATCTCGTGGTCAAGGCTCGTCTCGTGTTTTCCGTGGTTCCTCATCTATCGGATCGGAATCTGGCAGCCCACGAGGAGCCCCCTTCACAACTCACACTGAGTGGACTTATGTGGGTCGTGACAACACCGGCTGTGAGTTCCCTTGGGAGCTGGGCCCTAGGATGTACATCGCCGACTCCCATGTCTTCATCGTCGAACGTCGTGTTTATGGAGTCCGCCATGCTCGAGATATCGACATCCTGAGATGCGAGCAATCTGACGAGTCCGGATGTGGAGCATTCGCCTACAAGTTCAACGGCGTGATCTTCACCTATGGTTTCCATTGTCACGATTGAAGTCTGAATATGAAATCCGGAATATATAATCTAGAACATAAAATCGAGTATATAAAATGTTGAATATGTACCTGTAGCCAGAAAATGAACCTGGAAAATAATAAGACACCACCTGTATGTACAAATAAGAATTTTGCTTACCTCCTGGAAAATAATAAGACACCACCTGTATGGATCCTGTATGTACAAATAAGAATTTTGCTTACCTACCAAAATTTGTTAACATCTTTCTGATTTTTTCGATATCCCATTTTTTCATGTGCAGTACTCGATATAACGCATAACGATTGAACCTTTGTATTGTTTAGTTCCGAATACTGTAATAAAAGAGATTAAAAAATTATTGCATTACCTTTTTGAATAAGAAGGGGCCGAATTAGTCGAGTTAGTGACTAATATTTAATAGGAAGACTAAATTAGTGTTTTTGTGTTTAATGATCTTATGTCCGAGTCTGTGATTTATTCACAGATTTCTAATTGAATGTAGCTTCTATTTTAAATATCTGTGGTATCTGTGGTAATGTATCGTTTCCGGTGAGCCGTTAGTTCATTCAGTTCAAAACAAAATTTGTTTGCGGCAGCTTTGCACTTCGATCGTCTCTTGGATTTTCTAAACTTTTCTCAAAGGTGAATATAGAAAAACGTGATTACTTTTTAAAATTTTGATTCATCATTAGAAATTTAATTGATTTATTGTTTTATTGGCAGACAGGTTCGCACAGTTCCCTCAGTTTGGTTGAAAGATAAGAAATAAAAATGAAATTTGTTTTTTTAGATGTCTTCGCTTCAATCGTCTCAAATTGAGAATATGATGAGGTTTGGAATTTGCAATTTCCACGTGGCCCAAACCATTCGCCGCAACTTGGAAGACCGTCACCGTTCCGAACTCGGTGAAGGTCCAGTATGGCCGGAAGATGAATGGACCTCTTCCGATGACGATTCCACCGACACTGCTTCGTCCGACGAAGAAGGAAAAGGAGATGGCGACGTTCGAGCTGAAGATGCTGGAAATGGCGATGCTCGAAATGGTGATGCACCTCCTCAAGAGGCTTCTTCTCAAGTGGTTCCCTCTCAAGCGGTTCCTTCTCAAGAGGCTCGTCGTCGTCGTCGTCGTCGTCGTGACTACGTGTACTATCCTGCAAGTCATCACTTTGAGTACCATCATGACGGATCTGCTACTTACCGTCAAGGCAGCGATGCCATGCCGATTCTTCCAGACGGCAATGGCCTTCCGGATTCTTTCTTCACTGCAACGCGAGATGGAAGAGGATTTACGCCACACCTTTACTGGACCTTCGTCGGTAGACTCCCCGATCCTCCTAATCCCGCCGTCGATCCCAATGGGTGGGCAGTACCGAAGATCGAAGGTCCTAGGGTCTACTTGGTGGGTCCAAGGGTCTTTATGGTGGATCGTGAGACACCTGGGACGCGTAAGGAAGGTGTGGACTTGCTTAGGTGTGAGCAATCCGTGGAGTCCAGTTGTCCAGTCTTCGCCTACAAGTTTTCGGGCGTGATCTTCACCTACGGAACGCACAATCACGTTTGAAGACGAGAAGTTTATCGCACTTGTGAATATTCGTACTTTTGTATTTGTATAAATTGAATATATCATAAGTGCCTTAATCAACAATAATACCTGTAGAATACTTTAGGATATTCGTACTGATGTAATTGTATAGAATGAATAAATCCAAAGTAAACTGAAAAAAACTATTCAATTCTTTGTAAGAGAGTGATTGATTGTTGTTGTAATCGAGTTATTAGAATGTCTTGGTATTGAAAGTGATGGTTGTTATTTGTGGTTTTCGTGTTATTAAGTGTCTGGAAAACAAAAATGAAAAAGTCGCGCTTTTGTTACTTGGTGGTACATTGAGTTAAAGTGTTGGGAAATAGTACCTTAAATAGTCGCTTTTGTAACAAGGAGGTTTAGTGAGTTAAAGTTTCAGGAAAACATAACTTAAATAGTCGCTTTTGTAACAAGGAGGTTTCGTGACTTCAAGTTTCGGTAAATACATAACTAGAAAAGTTATCAACCGGTTGATCGTTGTAACGTACGTTGAGGTGGATTTCATCAGAAAAAATAAACAAACAAAGTAAGAAGTGAGCGAAGGAAAGAAGCATTTTTTTCTAATGGTGGTAGAAATTTTCTGAACTTTGCCAAAATGCCGTTCTTTTCGATGGAACACGAACTCGACGACCTCTTCTTCCACACCGACAAGGGCGAGTACAACTACAGCACAGTTCCTGGCGACCGTTGGAGCTGCTCGAAATTGTACCTCTTTGAGGGGCGAGGCTACATTAAGGACAAAATTTCGTTTCACGGAGACAAGCTCTACTTGAAGTGCCGCAAGAGTCAACGGAAACCACATCCATGCAAGGGGCGTGCCGTCGTGGAAGGTAATTTCGAAATCAATATGCAGTATTTTAGTATTTAGTATTTAATGATTTCAGTACTTTTCTTACATTGTGGTAATTACCGATTACCAAAGGATAGGAAAGGATAGATTGCGAATGTTTTTTGTTGCCCCGAAAAATGATTTGGTTAGGAACATTTGGTTAGGTTAATAACTGATAATAACTTTGTATGGTCAAATACTTGATTTTGTGCTTTAGTTAGTTTAGGTTTAGTAGTTGTTGAAGCTTTGTAAAGAAATGGCAATGGTAATTAACGTGCTTACCTCTTTCTGCAGCGAATCGCCTGAGAGTGAGGAAACCCCATGAATGTGCCGTCCGCGATTTCGAGTTCGTTGAGATGGCTGTGAGGAATCGAATGAAAGCCGAGGCTTACAGTTCGGCACAGCCTTTAAACGACATCTATCACAACGTCCTCAACGAGTTCTCAGATCACGTTGGCGCAGGCATCAGCTACCACAGCATGCTCGGCAGTTTGAAGGATGCTCGCAGTAGGCGTTACGAACGTGCCAACTGCACGGTGGAAGAATTGGTGGCCCACATCGAAAGTAATGACTGTCTCGAAGAGATCAAGATCGTGTGCCAAGGCGTTGTCCATTTCGCGGAGGACAATGGTACCCGCCATTACGGAATCATCTTAGGATGTCCAGAGGTGTTGGCGCGTGTTGGTACTGAACACCAGTACTTTCTCTGCGATGCCACTTTCAAAACTGCACCCCGTCCATTCAGTCAACTGTTCAACATCATGGTCTCTCACGAGGGTGTTGCCATTCCGATTCTTCACGTTGCCATGTCTTCTAAGCACAGCGGCCTTTACGAAGGTACTCTCATGAAGATTCGCGAAATTTGCCCACAACTGGAGCCCAGGATCATCAAGTCCGACTACGAAATGGGTCTCATGAGGGCCATTCGTGCCGCGTTCAAAAATGCAACAATTGCCGGCTGTTACTTCCACTACTGTCAGGCGGTGTTTCGTGCCATGATGAGGACAGGTAATGTTATTTACTTTTATTACAGTTATTGCCGGTTATAGTTTCTTACCTTTAGCCAAAACACTTATGCGATTAATGTTAATGTACTTTGATTACTTACTTATACAATTGTCTTTTCAGGTACTGGCCTTGCTCCTTATTATCACAACAACAACGAACAAGGCGTTAAGAAAATCCTTCGGCGTTACCTTGCCCTCTGCTTGTTGCCCGCCAACGAAATTCCAGTTGAATGCGACCGGATCCGTAGGCGCATTCGTGCTCTCATTGATCCAGCAGCTCGGCGCAAACTCATCATTTTCCACGAGAGCTACATGGTCGCTTTCTGGATCCGAAAAGTCCGTCCTGAGCGCTTTTCCGTCTACATGAACTCCTTCAAGACGAACAACTATGTGGAGAACTTCCATCTCCGCATTGGTTCGAGAGTCCCCTACCACGTAAACTTCTTCAGGTTCGTCAAAGAGTTCAAGCTAGTCGTCTTCCAGCGCACATTGAGGTTGATCAACCAAATTAACCGCGGAGAGAAAGTGAAAAATGACATCACTGCCGACGCTGGTAGACACAAGGAGTAAGTATTGTTTACGTGTTAAATATTTCAGTTTCTACCATTTAAGACACATAATCAAGAAAAAGGGAGGTCAGTGCGTTTGGAATAGACGTTTTATTTGGTGACGTTGCCAACCCAAGATGTTATTAATTTCGTACTTTCCCTAATATTCCTTCACTATACTACTATTACAGAGAAATCGAGAGGATGGAGGCCAAATACCTCGAGGGAGAGATGACCGCAACGAGATTTCTTGATGAGGCCAGCCACTTTTTTGACGGGTGGTCCGTCCACACATTGGATGACGACTGGAACGAGGCGTATGGAGCCTACATTCAGCAGATTGAAGACCATCGGAATGAAGCCTTTCTGGACGAAATGAACATCGATCTTCCGGACATTCAACTCGCAGCCGATGAACCACGTCGCGCTCCACCTGCCCCTGGTGCTGCCGCTATCCCTCGCGCTTTCAATGCGTGCGGAATTTGTTTGCAAGAGCTTGACCAGCACAGGTGGCACAGGATGGAACCGTGCCAGCACTCTTTTTGCACCGGTTGCGTCAAAATGATGTTCCCACCGAAGTTGCCGAGCGAAACCGACGCAGCCCACCGCAAAAAATGCAAGCCGTGTTTTGTTTGCCGTGGAGTAGTCAAATCTGTTGGCTACTACTTCCCCAACACTGTCATCATGCACGAAGGCGACAATGTCGTTAACGTCGTGCCCGCCGCCGATCCCAACGAAGCAGCAGCTTCAGCAGCAGCTGCAACAGCAACTGCCTTAGAAGAGGAACTTGAGGATGACGGCGCTGCTGCCAGGAGAGCAGAAAATCAACGTTGGGTGTCACAAATCAAGTTCACCAACAATCACCGTGGTGGTCCTCAACCTAACGAGCAGTGGGATCAACTCCGGGATGAATTTGACTTGGACGACTTCGACTTATCACAACCTCACAGCCAACCTTCAGAAGGACCAGCTGGTGGCCAAATGAGGCCTCTTTCAATGGTGGGTGTGTCGTCAAGGGGTTCTTCGACCAGGGGTTCTTCGGCCAGGGGTTCCAGGGGTTCTTCGACCAGGGGTTCTTCGACCAGGGGTGCGTCGCGGGGTCGAACGAAATTTAGAGCTCGTTGTACGAGAGGAATGAATTCATCACGTGGCTCCAGGGATCGCGCCTCAGTGGTTCAAGAACTGGACATACGTGCGAGAAGTATTCTGAACGTCAAGCACCTCGGGGTCGGCAAAAGAAGCAGGCCAAGTAACGGTGGAGGGAGCAGCCAAGTAACTCTCTCTGCTGTCCGCGGGAGGCAAGGAAGTTCGGGAGCAGCTGCCGGAGGGAGTCAAGGCAGTTCGGGAGCAGCCGCCGGAGGGAGTCAAGCCAGTCAAGCCAGTCAAAAGAGGGTACGATACGCAGACGAAATTGATGTATCCGAAATTGAAGATCTGTTTGCCGATTGCGACTAAGTGAGGTCGCAAATGTTTCCTCTATCTCTCCAAATGTAATTGTATACGGAGGAAATAAGGAAAAAAAATATTTCACAGTACCTTAAATGATACCCCCTTAATCTATCATTTGCTGTCTATTTGCTTCGTTATGTCATTGTATTAGAAGTGAATAACCTTACATATCTGATATCCCACATATCTCTCCAAATGTAATTGTGTACGGAGGGGTAATCGAAAGATGTCATTGTATTTGAAGTGAATAAAACCTTACATATTCACCAATTCGTTTATCATTCGTTTGCGTTTTCTTGCGTCTCATTGTCATTAGCTTTGTTACTTTATTGATATTGGTCTCTGTAATGAGATGACGCAAAAAGCACTGAATGTGTGCTTACAGTTATAAGCCTCCATTAAACATGGGGAAGCTAACATTACATTATGTTATGAACAGGATCAAAGAGTTAATTAAAAACATTAAGGCAACAGTAATAACTTATTTTAGCAATAACAATTCCTAAGTAGCCAGCGTAAATTGATTGTTAGTTACCGAGAAAGTTTTCGAACATAAATTCGATTTTAAAATTTCGATGTTATCTGATATCGAAATAGATTTTTGTTCATTTTTTCAAAAAATATCGCTTATGTGATTAGGACTGTGTGACTTTATTTTTAGACTTTTAATACAGAGTTGTCATATCCTTCATTAACCTACCCCTTCATGAACCCAAGGTCCCATTTTAGCACTTATAAATAACAAAACGAAACGATTCATCAATAGAAGTGATATTTATTTTCAAAACAACTTCAGTTTTATTTAATTACTTATTGGCACCTCTGTGGGTTGCCAAGATCACTTCAAGGTCATGTTTGACCTTCAAGTTTTCTCGGATTGCCCTTTCGATGACTTCCAGCTTTTCGTGTTGAGACTCTCCATCGCGGGTCCTGTCGTTTTTCGATAGCCCATCCAGCAACGCATTTCTGATCCGGTTGTATTCCTGATCGTTTGCATTCGCCTTTGCCAGTTGCTCTGTCCATTTGTTCATTTGTGAGCGGCTCATTATTTCCTGGAAGCATCAAAAGAATGCTCGTAACTTTGTCTAAATACAAAATGGGGTGCGTAAATATCTATTATGGAAAAACAAGTCGTGTCAAAGTATTTATAGTATTTAAAGAAACAGATCATATATAGCGGAGGTTTTGGACATTGTTAAATTGGAGAAACAACTTACTTGAGTATTGGAGGTCTTCGTGATGTATTGTTGTATTGCTCTCAATCAAGGAAATGACTGACTGATGACGAGCCCTAATACTTTGCGATCTTTTATATGTCAGAGGGGACTACTAACACACCCCGCTCACCATAAAGATATTCTGCAACAAAGAGGTCAATAACTGCGAAGAAATGTGCCCAAGGACATAACTTGTTTGTTGCTGTTTTTTGCGCAACCCTCCCCAACATACAGTTGAATAACCGTAACCGTGCCCAAGGTCGATTAGGTGATTATGTAACTTGCTGCGAATAAATTGCACGCCAACGTCACTCGTGCAAATATGAAAGGAAAGGCTTAAGGCAGCGCGGACCGCACGCCCGACACGTCGATGTTGTCTACACACATTCGCAGCAGCATACAAAGTCGCAGTATAAATTTGGGACGTGTTAATTCATTGTTTATTAGTGATCGACGACATAGAATACAAGAAGATGGAACGAGTCCATGCTTTGAGTCAGCGTGTTGGGTAAGATTATTTCAATTGTTCTAAAATGTTTTAAAAGTAATATAGGGG
>JAIXOW010000417.1 GCA_027486615.1 Oxalobacteraceae bacterium
GGAGTAATGAGCTCTATGTCGACACGTTTTTACTACAGTTATAAGGTCGACAGAGCGCAAAGAGCTCTATGTCGACACGTTTTGACTACGTCATTAATGTCGACATGAAGCAATGAGCTCTATGTCGACACATTTTGACTACGTCATTTATGTCGACATGAAGCATTGCGTTTGGGGTCGACACGTTTTGACTTGGATTATAAGGTCGAAAGCGTTCAATGAGTTCTGTGTCGACACGTTTTGACTTGGGTTATAAGGTCGAAATGAATTGATATGCTGTAGGTCGACACCAAAGTGGGGAACTAAAATTTTTCCAGGGAACCTTAAAATGTTACATTGGGTGTATAAGAAATAAGCAGTCATTGCAGTCTAATAATTGCGGATACCCAAAGGCAGAGATATACCTTAGACCTTAGATATGTCGACCTTAAAAAAGTAGTAAAAATGTTTCGACCTTATTAACCTAATCATTTGCAATTTTGTCTTTTAATAGTCTTGTTCCAATATATGTACATAATCCATAATCCATAATATGCTATAGGATCTTATATGTATTGATATGTCGACCTTAAAAAACATGTGAAAATGTTTCGACCTTATTAACATAATCAAATGCAATTTGGTCTTTTAATAGTCTTGTGCAATTAGATAAGTGCAATCAAATGCTAGGAGGTACTTGTACTTAATCAATTGCAATTAAAGATTGGCATAATCAAAAGCAATTATGTAAATGATTAATCTCGTGCAATTAGAAAACTGTTTAGTATGTTGTATTAGACTGTCCTATCAGTTGCGCACATAAAAGGTGATCGAAATTGAAGCATGTGAGTCAAATCATCGTCAGCGCTTGAGGGAGGAAGTCGTTCAGAACGAAGCATGACAAAGGACTTTGTTGAGGTTCGAGCCAAGGGTCGAGTGACCTGTTACATTCACAACGGATTCCTCTTTACCACCGACCAATTGCATCACGGCCTTGTCTTTGTCCGCTGCACGCGCCGTTTTTGTACAGCATCCGGACGAATCAACCTCAATGATGGCACCTCCAGCTTTGACGAGGACCATTCCCATGGACGTCCAGACTTGGGAGCCAAAGCAAGGCGTTAATTGTCCGAAAATATGATTTGTCACCATAATTTGTGTTCAATGTAAGCATAACTTGTGTTGAATCACTGAAATGTGTCATTAATAAAATGAATTTTGAATTCAAATGTGTTGTTATTTCTTATGATAAGCATAATTTGCTTTTGAAAATACATAGTGTATGTAGTGGATAATGGTTACATTAATCAAATGTTAATTAGTATTGGTAATGTATGGGAACGGAAGCCTATAAAAGGCTGTCTGGTTGTGGGAAGATTGTCATTTGCGATTTGAACCTTGAACCAAACGATTGTTTGAAGATGGACTCGGATTTGATTCTTCAACTCATCAGTGGGCCAAAATGGGGCCAGACGTTGTTTGTGTACGAGGCCCAACACATTTTTGTCCGCAGGTTATTTTAAATGGCTAATTTACTCCAATGTAGACACTATAATAGCATTTATTGTAATGTGAAATATGTACTAATCGTTTGCAAGTTAATAGTATAGAACTCATTTTCAATGTAATTTTATGTAATAAGCTATTGAGAATTACAATGTTATAAAGTTATTCCCGTTATTTCCTCCAAGTTGGGTGTAAGAAAATGCTCAATACATTGTTCTTTAAATTGCCATTAGTTATCGCCGTGGAGAGACATTGTACATTGCATGCCAAGAGCCAACGTGCCATGCCAAAGGGGAGCTGTTGAACGATCCAAATGGGCACGTCCCAGAGCGCTATATCATCGTGAAAGTGGATGAAGTCCACAACCACTTGCCGCCTATTCGAGGCTGAACATCTTAATGCAAGTGACACATTGTGTACCCATTGTAAATGCGTTAAACCTGTTCTTTAACTGTGTACAATAAATATATTGTGACATGAAAATGTGCAGACTGTCAATCATTTATTATGGACCTTTCAAACGCATATTAATAGAAACGTAGTGTTTTAATGTCGACACTATCTGACAATGTTATTAAAGTCGACATATGTAAAATGTGTGGTGTGACATTCAAAAGCATGCTAAGAGATGTACAGTAATTAATGTCGACATATTTAGAAGGTATTATTAAAGTCGACATATGGGATATCTTACTGGTAGCCGGATTTTACACTTCGCAAATGCATGTTAATAGAGTTGTTATGAATTATGTCGACATAGTTAGAAGGCATTTTTAAAGTCGACATGTATAAATCTTCACTGGAGCCGGTCCTGACACTTGCTTGTCAAACGCATGTTAATAGTGGTATAGTACTGATTGCCGACAAAATGTAACGGAACTACATATTTTATTAATATCATAACTGACGGTTTTCCCAATAATGAAATGAAAAGGACAAGGAAGTGCAAATATTTTCTATTTATTTTCAAATTCTTTCAGGTAATTAGGATTTCTCATAGTGCGGAGATAGTCCAGTAATTCCATCCACTCAGTTGTGTCATCTTCAACCAGATCTTCCAGTTTCTTCAAGTCGGTCTTGTGTGCTTCCTGAATTTCTTCTTCATTTTCGAAGATGAAGAAGAGAAAGTTGAGAAGAAACCTTTTTTTCAGGAAAGTCTTGCCAATTGTGTGCTCCATGCGAAAGTTCCTGTACTGTTGCTCTTCATCGCCGCTGCTGTCACTTCCGCTCTCGAACCACTTGTCTTGTATGTCCCTGTATTCTTGGATCCGTTCCTTTAGTTGTTTGTAGCACGTCACCATCTCCCTGAAGTGGATGTTGAGCTGGTTCTCCACAATTTCGAACCTGAGGCACCCCGTCTTTGCACTGGATAGTTGGAAACGAGTTGTCGAGGCCATTCTGAGTACAAGAGATGTTTGTTCTTGCAGCCTCTTCACTCTGTCCATGTCTCCGGTGTGTCTTGGATCGTAGAATTTAGCAATCCACAGAATTGTGGCATCTCCAAGGCTTGGCCTAGGTTGATATGGGAACCGAAGTTGATTGGTCTGTAGAATCGCCTCCGGATTCATCTGTTGATTCATCTGCAAATAAAGATAAACATTCCCAGTTTAACTAGTGTGAAGTAAAGGAAATAACAATTGAAAATATCTCATTTTCTCACATAATAGCAGTGTAATAAAGTCGACAAAAAATTTGTCCGTTATAAGGTCGACAGTACACTTATGTTTGTCAAAGCTTGTAATGGTGCTTTAAAAATATACATAGTTACCTTGGAAACTGTCATGAGCTGCAGATGTTGTCCCTGGGAAGGTGAAATGTAGACTGATGTGCTTGCTGTGGCTAGCTAGCTAGCTAGTTTCATAACTGACTCATTTTACTAATCACCTGTAATTTAGGCCTACGACAGTTGTCAAAATTCAGAATTGCACCATCGTTATAACTCAGTTGTTATTTGTAGGAAGTCCAAAACATGTACAAGTCCCTTGTTATTTAATAATTGTATATGTTTAATGTGAACTGCTCCTACGTTATTAGAATAATACAGTAGTGCCACTCCTTAGCAATTATGTAATAGAATAATGACAACGAAAATCACTCTTCTGCAATTTCAACCATGCACATTAACCTTTCCCTTGTTACTTAATCCTTGCCTATGTCAAATGTTAACTGCTCTGACGTTATTATAAATGTACACATATGTCGACACGTTTCGAAGGTATTATTAAAGTCGACATATGGGATATCTTAATGGTAGCCGGACTTCACACATGATGGGTGCTTGTCAAATGCATGTTAATAGTGTTGTTAAAAATAATGTCGACACATTTGGAAGGTAATATTAAAGTCGACATGTTTAAAATCTTGACAGGAGCCGGTCTTTAATACCGGACTCCCTTTAATACATATGTTGTATTTGTAACAAAAGCTAGTCATATGCAATTTTTGTTTTGCACATTTACCACTCCCTGGCAATCTTATTATATGACATTTAATATGAAAGCCACTCATATGCAATTTATATTGTTCACAATTACCACTCCCTTGCAATCTAATTATATGACATTTAATATGAAAGCCACTCATATGCAATTTATATTGTTCACAATTACCACTCCACTGCAATTTACTACAAACCTGCTGAAGGCAATTGTGAGTACATAAATAAGTGTGTGCGTGATTATGTGTCACTTCCTATTTGACCGTCGACCTGTGAGGTCGTACATTCTTCACAATGATGGCCGGAATTGGAGTTCCCAATTATAAGAAGATCGAAGGAGAGCGTAGTGGATCGTTGAATTACATCGACAATGATGGCTTTGGCTACTGTCGGGAGAAGCAAAGGGACACCTACCTCTACCTGAGGTGTAAATTCATGGACCGCAACGACAAGGACAACACTTGTAGTGGACGCGCTGTCATTGATTTGGATACAGACAATCTTCGCCGAACATGTGAGCACAAGTGCACGCCTTCGCCTTTGGATTTCCAAGTACTGGAGGCTAAAACGGAGATGAAAAAAGCGGCTGCGGCAACATCAACTCCCTTCTCTTCACTTCATCGTTCTGTGTTGGAGAAAGTCAATCCAGAAGTTGCCACAAAGATCCCAATTCGCACTGTCATCAACACGATGAGATCTGTAAGACGCCGAACGTAAGTGCACATTTATAATTGTTACAATTTAATTTCATAATTAACTAAGCAAATACATATGTATAATGCTTGTGATATTCAAAGTTTGTTCAATCGCAAATAATGTGTCCAGTATTTTTTCATTTTAATGTGACACCTGTACTACTCCGTTGCAAGGTAATAGTGTGCTAGAGCAATGTGCTTTAGTGCAATTTAACATTAACATTGCATTTTTTTGCAGATTTCCTCAGCGTTCGACTACGAGACAAGATGTACTCGATGCCCTGGAGGGTGATGACGAAGGTGTGAAGCCGGCAAAGCAACATTACCGGGGTTGCGTCACCTACATCCATGGCCAGATGACGCAAATTGCCCTCATTTTTGCCAGTACTCTGCTCATGAGCCTCACTGAGCATGATTGCACGTTTGTGTTTGCCGATGCGACTTTCCACACCGCTCCGAAGCCCTTTGCTCAGGTCTTTAACATTCTTGTCTCATACAAGGGGGTCGTTCTGCCAGTCTTTCACATCCTGATGACTTCAAAACTGCACGGTCTATACCGGAAGGTCTTCGAACGTTTGAAGGAGCTCTGTCCCAGTTTTAAGCCATCTTACGTGAACACGGACTTTGAAGGTGCGCTCATCAAGAGTATCAAGAATGTCTTCCCCAATGCAGTAGTTAACGGCTGTTGGTTCCACTACAAAAACGCTCTTCACCGCGCAATTATGGGACCCAGTAAGTTTTGAATTTTTATTACTTACATTTACCTCTCAACGGCTATTTAAGATTAACATGTTCATAAATAAGGTCGACATATAAATAGAGTTTTATTAAGGTCGTCATAGATTAGATCCCCTTGTGTTATGTTATACCACACCATATCATTTGCAATTTTACATTGTGAAAGCTGTTTCATATGTCATTTGCAAGTTAATATTGAGAAAGCTGTTTCATAGGTCATTAGCAGTTCACAATTGAGAAAGCATAATTATAGGTCATTTGCAATTTCAGAATGATACATTTGTTTCATAGGTCATTTGCAATTTAATATTGAGAAAGCTGTTTCATAGTTCATTGGAACTTTAATATTGATAACGCTGTTTCATAGGTCGACACAGACACATAGTATTATTAGGGTCGACATATAATTAACACAGAGGTAAAAAGCAGTCCTTTTTTTCCCATTGCAGAATACAATCTTGGTGCCTTGTTCGGAAACCACGGTGTTGCAAAACGTTTGCTCTGGATGTACTTTGCACTGCCTCTCTTGCCCGCAAACGAGATCATTCCTCAGCTGAAGAGAATCAAACAAGACATCAGGTCGAAAATGGTGGAAAGGACCGATCGCAAGCTCATGTTAGTCTTCCACGAGAAGTACATGAAGAAATTTTGGACCAACATCATCCGGCCTGCACGGTTCAGTGTCTTTGGCAACAGACACAAGACCAATAATAGTTGTGAGTCCCTTCACAAGTTCATGAAACTTGTCATTCCGCACAAGACTGGTTTCTTTCCGTGGTTCCAAGCTCTTCATCTCAACATCATAAAAAAGGCCGAGGATGACAAGGCACACATTGATGCCGGTGAAGAAGTTCGTAAACCACTTGCTCCCGAGAAAGTCGACTATGGCAGGTAATGATATTAAATTCTCACTACTCTTGTGCAAATTAATAGCAACAACTATATAGTTTTAGTCACATAGCTTACATTGCAAATGAGAACTGTTCAGTCGTTAATTAGATTGTTACTCCTCCTGAAGTACATATCAATTAAAATGTTATCTGTTCCTTACAGGCGCATTGCTTTAAATGAGGTCAAATATCTACGTGGCCAGTTGTCCGCTGATGACTTGGTTGACCAGTCTATTCACTTCTTTGTGGACCTGAAAATAAAGAAGTATCGGAAGGCTCAAAAGAACAAACTCCTTCAGAAGCTGTTGGATGAAATCGAAAGTCAAGGTGTCAATGACGTCCTAGCGGAGGTTAACGCTGAAGAAGGTGATCTCTTCTTGAGTGACGAGGAGGACGATGAGAGGCCAGTTTCTAATCCACTTGCTAATGTCATTGTCACCGACCAGTGCCCTGTCTGCCTAGCCGAAAGCGGACTTAATGGAGCTGAGCTTCACTTCTTCAACTTCGAATGTGGCCACAAAGTGTGCCAGGATTGCATACCACAGCTTTTCCGTGGAAGCGAAAATACCAATTGTGCTTTTTGCCGTGCACCCATCACACTGAAAGCCAAGAGGAGAGTGTTTGCCAATGACTATGTAGTCCGTAGCACCCAGGATGAAGCACAGGCACAGGCACCTCGTGTCTTGACACCAGAAGAACGCAGGCAAGAAAATGTACTTCTGATGGCAGCTCGGCTGAACCGGGATCCTTCTGAACCAGTTGCACCAGTTGACGACAGTGACACCGAATTGGATCGTGTCATTGCGGAAGAAGAGGATGAAGAAGTCTTACTTGTGGAATCGGGTAATGCATCTATTTTTCTCAATATTGCATTTAGCAAATCATTCGCAAGTACAGTAAAGTTACATTTTCAATTTGTTTGTAAGGTCAAGTATACTAATCCTTTGCAAGTTAGAATGCTGCAGACTTCCAACCATCAAGTAACAATTGATTGAGTGAGTGCAGGGTTAAAATCTTTCATACGCAATCTAATACCACTATACTTTCAAAGTAACATTTTTCTTATGATCCACAACATTGCTTTCAGTTCGTCGTGGACGTGGCCGTGGTCGTGGTCGTGGCCGTGGCCGTGGGCGTGGACGTGGACGTGGAGCTGCACAGGCTCAGACTTTGATCCCCCGTGGTAGAGGACGCCCGCGTGGTCGTGCTAGAGGAGGGCGAAGGTTTGGACGAGTGTTCCCAGATGTCGTCTCGTCTTCGGAATCGGAGGTCGAGGATGATCCAATTCGAGTGGATGTGGAGGTTCAAATCCACGAAGGAGCCGAAATTGTGGATATCTCGGACGACAACGAAAGTGACATCGAGCCCCTGCCACAGAGGCCAAGGCTCGAATAGTTATGACCATTTGAAAATACCAGAAATGTTTGCATCTCATAACTTTATAATTTAATGTTTTCCCACATGCTTTAATTTGCTTTTTCATAACCATTTATCATTTTTTGTTCTTTCCTTACAATTTATAACAATAAACATTAACTATCTGAAATCTTTGCATTGATTTAAACTTGGGTAATTTGGTGATAATTGTAGCAAAGGAAAGACTTACTTACTGTATAATATATGTACATAAATTGCAGTGGAGTAATAACATTTAAGTCGACACATTTCTATATTACTTATAATGTCGACATGATAGTTGTTAGATGTAATGAACAACAATTAATTAATTGCGAAGGAGTAGTAAATAAGGTCGACACAATTAGAGCGCATTATTAAGGTCGACATAACTGTACAATTTTTGATTGTACGATGTTTGCAATCGTAAGGAGCCATTGACATTTATGTCGACACATTTGTTTGTCGTTTATAAGGTCGACATAGAAAGTATACATTATTGAGTCAAGTGTGAAATATTTATAAAGTCGACACATATTGAGGGCATTTGTTAGGTCGACATAATAAAGAATACTTTTAAATCTTGTATGATCTTGTACAGTATGTGCGCCATAGCAAACTAATCAGTAGCAATTTAATATTTGTGAATAGATTACAGCAAAACTTTTGTTATTTACTGTATTCACAATCCAATTTCACCATGTTGATAGGTGGCTGAAAGTTCGGTTCTGCTCATTCTTTCATCGGGGTTCTTGGAGTAAACATCAAAAGAAGCGAGTTCCTTTTTAACAGAAATGGATCAAAGTGCTTTAGCAACACCAAAAACTATAAAAAGGTTGTGCCCTCGATGCAATCTTTACACAAGAGAAGCAATACACGTACACTTGAAAAAGTGCACTGAGTGTCCGCGTTGTGGACGATACAAGACACATGTGAAGGTTCACCTCCAAACTTGCAAGGGAGTAGGAAAAGTTCAAAGGGTCACATGTCCGGTTTGTCCTCGTACCTATCACCCTCAATCTCTAGGTAGGCACTTGAGGAAAGAGCATCCGACTGAAATTTGGACCTCGGGTAGCAGGAAGCATCGAAAGGAAACTGTTCAGTGTGTCAAGGGCCGTGAGCAGGTAAGTCATTGTAATCATAACAATTATTTTCTAGTATCATTTCCCAAAATAATCATTTGCAATTTAAGAACTTTACTTATCTTGTATGCATTAAGCGTTCCATACAATCCTTTGTTATTTTTATAATGTCATTTAAAGGACAATGCTCCTGATGGAGATGAATCGGGAGAATCAGATACTCCAGACGGAGTATTCGAATACGAAATTCTGAACTTCTCTGGAGAAAATGCTGCAGACGACAACGATGCTGAGGAGGAAGAACATGAAGTTGACAAGGATGATGCAAAAGAAGAAAATAAACATTTGGAAGGTAATTTCATCAGATTATTAATTATTATTTCACTTAAGAACAATTCCACTTCCTTACACACTTCCTTACTACCTTATTAAGTTCATTACTTAATTACTACTTGGTCCTAATCCAGGTTCCTTGGAAATAAAACTGGAAGTGGAAAACGAAGATGCGGGGACAACTTTGACAGCCATTCCCTTGCTCCAAACGTTCGTCTGTGCACCACCTCCCACGCTGTCCTCCACTGAACTTTCAAAGGTTACAAGTCTTCCCATGACCCTGAAGCAAGCCATTTGTGCTGGTATACCTGAACTGGATCCAGCCAATCGAGATGATCTTTTGCCCGCCTACTTAGCATTTCGGATGGGAAAATTAGCAGGTACCAGCTCCTTTTAAACTTATTAAGTCATTTTTAATTCATACGAAATGGTTTATAGAAAGATATGGTCTTTAACATAGCAAATCTATGCTCACTTCCATTTCTTTCCATTTCAGTCTCCACATACAACCAGTTGATGGGCTGCGTACAAGGCAAAACCCCCCCGTCTGTTTGCCACAACAAGGTGTTGTGGATAGCCATTTTGCTTCGTCAATTTATGGAGCATTAAAAACTAATTAAAATGCTTCAAAATTTATAAAGCAATGTCAAAATAAGAAATAAATGTCTTACATCTAAAAATCCTCTATAAATTCATTTAAAATAAACATTTTTATGCAAAAAATCTGTCGTACAAATCATTTGCAATTTAATACTGTGCGTCTCTAAGAACCCACTCTTGTGTTATTTACATAACTGCACACCATCTTCGGTGCGATGGCAGCTGAGAGCGTGCAAGCGGCATGCCCACCCCCCACGCACACACCCAACACGCTCTCGGGACTCCGACGCTCTCAGTTGCAAGTTGTATTTTCAAGTAGTCGGAAGTCTTTCTTTTCCAATCATGGCTTCTCACGATTTGACCCGTTACGGCAAGGTATGAAGAAATAAATTGATATTTAATTGTAATTATTGAAGAGACCAATGTCGACATGTTTTTATGACATTTTTAAAGTCGAAATGATTATGTCCAATGTGTTATCACTGAAAAGGTCTTCATACTTAGCATTTGCGAGTTATCGCTAGGTGAACTTTAGTAATGTCGACATGATTACATAACATTTTTAAGGTCGAAATTTTAATTTGTTCTTATTTCATCAAGTATATGTTTTCACGAGCATTGTTGTTAGACAGAAATAATGTCGACATGATTTTTCAAGTCTATTCACGCTCTTTGTTACAGAATGTCATCGTCTGTCCCGAATCTTCTTCGGATGAGGACGAATGGGAAATGAAGTACGACACCATCTATCAAAGGAACCGAAGTCGCCGGTACCCGCGTCCACCTGGTGAAAGTTCGTCTCGTCAAACTCCATCTTGCGAGGTAAATACTTCAATAGTATCAATTTTTCCAAACTATTTTTAGTAAACTAATTTAAATAATATGAACTTTGTATCAGTTGCAATGTAATAACTATAACATGTTATTTCAAACGCAAATTAGTTACATTTACGGCGTCAGAAGTTACCATTTCATTTGCTATTTAATTATTGCACCATGTTTTTTCAATCGCTATTTAGTTACTTATATCCTATCATTTGCAATTTAATAACTATAACATGTTATTTTAAACGCAATTTTGTTAATGAAAATAAATTGCAGAAGTATAATTTTTACGGATCCCAATTTTTTCCCATAGGAGCTTTGCACTCAACTTCAAAACTGTCATTTGGGCAGTCCGGACCACATTTCTCCGAAACAGGGTCCAGGACCCTTCCTCAATCATTGGCGGAAATGTCAGGCTTGCCGCACCAAGTTCGTGGACCCCACTAAGGCATTCTTTGAGTCACAGCCAAGCATGTCACAAATCAGGGAATTCAACAGAATTTGGCCCATCATCGTGCAGGACATGCAGGCCAGAGGCGAGTGCCTTGGACCCGTCCTCAATCAATTGCCTTTTTAAATGCCTTTCTAAACGTTGCTAATAAAAACCAAATACCTTAAAAACCTAAATGTATCATTTTTTTCTTACTATTGTTAACATCCTGTCATTCGCAATTATAAACGGGTTACTTAAATTTGGATCTTGTCACAGGGTTAATTAAGGTCGACATTATTTTGTCCCATTA
>JAIXOW010000166.1 GCA_027486615.1 Oxalobacteraceae bacterium
ATCTCACCCTCTCTTTCTTTCTCTCTTTCTCTCTCTCACCCTCTCTCTCCTTCTTTCTCTCTTTCTTTCTCTCTTTCTTTCTCTTTCTCTCTTTCTCTCTTTCTCTCTCTCTCTCTCTCTCCTACATCCTTAAGGTCGTTCACACACGTAGACTCAATTCGCTTTCTAATCCATTTTCAGTCAATAAAAAATCAAACAAAAAACCTTACCATTCGAACTGCCTCTTGCATTTCTCTTCCGACTTCCGACTACCGAAGACGTACTTGAAGATGGCTCCATCACCATCTCTTCATTAATCGAAGTCGGATCCTCAGAGACCTTTTCAACGTTTTCACCTTCGACGCTTTTCAATTTTTCGGGAACATCCCCTTCAACTTCGTCATCTTCGTTGCCACGATCATTAACAACGTCGCACAGTTGAGTAGAAGACAAAACGTCAGCTGCGTCGAAGTCAATTTCCTCACGGTCATCGTGCGGATCAAGTTCCAGAGGCCCATACAAAAATGAATCTATAAAAAGGTAATAAATACATTTCTCACTTTATAAAAATTCAAAATCTCATCAAACAACATAATTAGTGTCTTACATTGTCATTTACAATATCTTATTATCTCAAACTCTCATCAACACTTTCTTATTCACCATCTTACATAAAGGTTTCAATAACAAAAGGTACATTATTTGGCCATTCGGGCCTAACCCATATAATGCAAAAATATTTAGGTTATTCACTCATTCTACAATGAATTACCTGATCTATCTCCCAACGAAGGTTGACTCGCGGATCGACTTTCAAAAGAAGGTCTACAATATCGAGATCCGAAAGAGGAAGACTTAAATCCGGATTCAGACAAACGCGATCCAGTGCAAGTCGACGAAACGGTCCGTCTCGAAATATCCATTCTTCTAAAACAAAGGTAATCAAATAAAGCATAAAAAGGGTTTCCATTCAGCTACCGTGATAACCTTCACGAAAAAAGGAAACACTCAAGTCGAAAATTGAGAAATTGGAGCACAAAATTACGGCCCTAAAGGTTCTATAGCCTCTAAAATCTCACCCTTGACTCGCAAAGTACAGCCCATCCATTACTGAACGAGATGACACCAAAGCTTCGCTGGTCGATTTCGTCTTTCGAAAACCGCCGAATCCAAGTCCAAGCATGTCGAAACGATCACTACAGGTAATACATTACACATAATCATATTACCAATAATATTACAATATCAATCATCAAACATAAAAACGTTCAAATCCAATATTTAAATTTCAAAATGACATTTCACCTTCCATCTCCATACTTCACAGGAGAAACGACCTTCGCTTTCTGACTTCCTGACGGTTTTTCGTTCATCCATTCTTCGTCGGCCTCTGCAGAAGCTGCAATACTTTCGTTCAAAATTCGAATAATCTCCGGATCTAATCAAAGGTAAAAAAAAAGAAATACAAATACCAAAAAACAAAAACAAATAACCATTACTCCGGAATAGACGAAGACAAGTGGGACTACTTACTACACGATAACTACCGCTATTACTCCGGAATAGACGTAGACAAGTGGGACTAATTAATACGCAGTAACTATCACTATAACTCTAAAATAGACGTAGACAAATGAAACTACTATTACTCCGGAATGGACGTAGACAAGTGGGACTACTTAATACGCAGTAACTATCACTATTACTCCGAAATACATGTAAACAAGTAGAACTACTTATTACCAACATTAATCCGGAATAGATGTCGACAAATGGGACTACTTATTACACAACAACTACCTCCAGTACTCTGGAATAGATGTCGACAAATGGGAGTACTTACTACGCGATAACTATCGCAACTACTCAACAGCTAAATAAAAAGCTTCGTGAGCCAATAAATTACCTGCTCATTTCTGTTTTCTTTAAATTACTTAATTAAAATCGAAATTTAAATAAAAAAATCAAATAACAATACCGATGCCACTAGATTTCGAACTTCCACTTGAACTGGCCTTTCTTTTTGTCAGCCGCTTCACCCTCGAACCAACTTGACGCAATCCGGATCCGGAAGAATCGTGTGTCAATGGAGCAAACGAGGTATCTTGACGCTTATCAGAAGAAACGTTACCGTCTCCACTGTCTTCCTCGTCTGCCAGTTCGCCTGCTTCTTCAGCAACGCCCTCAGGACTTTCCGGAGCATCCGGCGATTCGGGTATTGCAATTACATCCGGCGAATTCTCACGTTCGACCAGATCTGGCGTCTTCGCAGAACTTTCCACGACATTCTCAGACTGCACAGACTCCGGCAAATTGTTGCGTTCGATCAAATCTGGCGATTTCCCAGAACTTTCCACGACATTCGAGAACTTTTCGCAACTTTGAGATGCTTCAGACATCTTAAACACAAGAAACACACAAATTATCACCTATAAAAATGTAATTACCTTTTGACAAAAAAACAGCCAATAAAGACTAAAACAAAAGTGACGAAACTGAACAAATCGATTAAAACAATACAAACTGAAACTTACTTTTACTTCAGAGATTAAATTCTTCACGCCTTTCAAGAAATTTTCAACTTTGAGAAAACAAATGATCTTCACGTGTTCGACAAAGAAAAAAAGTGATAACCGGAAAGGATTTTCTCGACAGCTAAAACAAGTAGATCACACTATAAAAGTACTTTCAAATACCAAATAATCTTACAAGTAATGCGTGCGCATATCGAACGAGAATAAAGAGTGTGTGAGTGTATATAAATGCGTGTCTATCTCTCTATCTACATGTGTGTGTGTGTGTGTGTGTGTGTGTGTGTGTGTGTGTGTGTGTGTGTGTGTGTGTGTGTGTGTGTGTGTGTGTGTG
>JAIXOW010000050.1 GCA_027486615.1 Oxalobacteraceae bacterium
ATAACCATCACCTATACATTCAGCGGCAATCAAAGCACGCTCTGCATTCAAGCCATCGAGTATGTATTTAAACCCTTTGCCTTCTTCACCAATTAAATTTTCAGCAGGAATTTCTAAATTTTCAAAAAACAGTTCATTGGTTTCATGATTCACCATATTGCGTATAGGACGCACGGTGAGACCTTTACCGATTGCATCGCGTAAGTCCACAATAAAAATCGACATGCCCTCTGATTTTTTTGTGACTTCAGCCAGTGGTGTGGTGCGTGCTAATAAAATCATTAAATCAGAATGCTGTATGCGTGAGATCCATACTTTTTGACCATTCACTACATAACGATCACCCTTCTTCACAGCCACCGTTTTAATTTTTGTCGTATCAGTACCTGTAGTTGGTTCGGTCACACCCATAGATTGCAAACGCAATTCACCTTTAGCAATTTTAGGTAAGTAAAAATCTTTTTGAACTTGAGAACCATGACGCAACAACGTTCCCATGTTGTACATCTGACCGTGACAAGCACCAGAGTTACCACCACAGCGATTGATCTCTTCCATAATCACGGAAGCTTCTAATAAACCTAAACCAGAACCACCATATTCTTGTGGAATCAAGGCTGCCATCCATCCTGCTTCGGTCAATGCTGTTACAAATTTTTCAGGATAGCCACGCTCATCATCAATTTGACGAAAATATTCAGCAGGGAATTGTGCGCAGAGATCACGCACAGCATCTCGTATGTCTTGATAAGTATCAGCAATGTGATTCATGCATTCATCCCTAAGGAATTCCTTTATAACTTTTTAGTACGAGCTTGCGCGAAATAGCGATGAGGCTAACAATGACACTAACAGTGTGAATGAAATTAGTAAGGTGAACAATTCTAATCTTCAGAACAGGGGGTTAGGTGCAATTCAAGCCCATTACCACTAGGGGTAATAAAGCTTCAACAAAAAATCGCCGGATTTTGCATGAGAAATCCGGCGATTCAAATTAAGAAACATAAATTTTTAAATTGATAACAGCTAGAAAAAGCCTATTCAATCATTGGTTTATGCCGCTTCTTTACGCCGCTTTTTTACGCTGCTTCTGACACGCTAGGCAAACCAGCCAATGCCATCGCTAACTCAGCTTCGCTGTAATTTTCATCTTTCAAATTACCTGCGAAATAAGCGCTATACGCTGCCATATCAAAATGACCATGACCGCAAAGATTGAATAAGATCACTTCGCTCTTACCTTCGCGCTTGCAACGTAGTGCTTCTTCAATTGCGCCTTTGACTGCATGATTCGCTTCTGGAGCTGGCACTATGCCTTCATGCCTTGCAAACAGCACACCAGCTGCAAAGCACTCGGTCTGATGATAGGCAGTCGCTTCAATCAAACCCAGCTCTTTAAGATGCGACACTAATGGCGCCATACCGTGATAACGCAAACCACCTGCATGGAAGCCTGGTGGTGTGAAGGTTGAACCCAGTGTGTGCATTTTAGTTAGTGGTGCCATATGACCGGTGTCACCAAAGTCATAAGCATACTTACCACGTGTGAGTGAAGGACAGGCTGCAGGTTCGACTGCCACGATACGTGGCTTAGGACCACCACGTAAACCAGCACCGATGAAGGGGAAAGCGATCCCTGCAAAATTAGAACCACCGCCTGTACAACCCACGATCACATCTGGATAGGCATCTGCCATCGCCATTTGTTCCATCGATTCGATACCAACAATCGTTTGATGCATTAAGACGTGATTTAACACCGAGCCAAGTGCATATTTTGTGTCGTCATTAGTTGCAGCGATTTCTACCGCTTCAGAAATCGCAATACCCAAGCTACCTGGATGATCAGGACGACCTGCTAAGACAGAACGACCATAGTTGGTTTCATTGGATGGAGATGGCAAGCATTTCGCACCATAGGTTTCCATCACTGCGCGACGATACGGTTTTTGATCATAAGAGACACGCACCTGAAACACAGTGACATCGATATCAAACAAAGAACCAGCAAAGGAAAGTGAAGTGCCCCACTGCCCTGCACCGGTTTCTGTGGTCAGACGTTTTACACCAGCTTGTTTGTTATAAAACGCTTGTGGAATCGCTGTGTTTGGTTTGTGACTACCTGCAGGGCTCACGCCTTCATATTTATAGAAAATTTTTGCAGGTGTACCTAATGCTTTTTCTAATGCATGCGCGCGAAACAAAGGCGCTGGACGCCATAAACGATAAATATCACGCACAGGTTCAGGAATATCTATCTCACGCTCGGTAGATACCTCTTGCATGATTAATTCCATTGGAAACAGCGGTGCTAAATCATCAGGACCCAATGGTTGATGGGTACCAGGATGCAGAGGCGGTGGCAGAGGTACAGGCAGATCTGCTTGAATGTTGTACCAACGACGAGGAATACTCTCTTCTGGTAGCAGGAATTTCAATTGTTTCGACATCGGTTTATCTCCTTGATTATTGTGTTTTATGTTGTGCAAAGTATTTTTTAGCGACGATGAGGCGATATCAAATTTATAATTTTTTCGATGATCTGCAGTTCTTCGTACTGACTCTACTTTACTGTGATGTCACGCTATTCGTCCATGCCAGAAACAAAAAAACCTCCACAGTTCAGGAGGTTTTTTAACACTGCAAAGCAGCAAATTAAATGATTGGCTATGTTTATTTCGCTTTTAAGCATTCACTCATAAATTGCTTACGCTCGTCACCTTTTTTGCCAGTGGCTTCCTTATTACAGGTTGCCATTTTGTTTTGCTGAGAATTACCAGATGCGGGTGCTGCTACTGGAGTTGCTGCAGCTGCTGCGGAAGCCGGGGCTGCTGGCTTATTGCTTAAGCATTCTTTCATAAAGGCTTTACGTTCATCGCCTTTTTTGCCAGTTGCTTCTTTATTACAGGTTGCCATTTTGTTTTGCTGAGAATTGCCAGCTGCGGGTGCTGCTTCAGGAGCAGGTGCAGCAGCAGGAGCAGGAGCTGATGCGGGTGCGGGTGCGGGTGCTGCAGGCTTACTGCTCAAGCATTCTTTCATGAAGGCTTTGCGCTCATCGCCTTTTTTGCCGGCCGCATCCTTGTTACAGGTCGCCATTTTATTTTGCTGCTCATTGGCTGCCAGTACAGGATTGATTAACAAGCCCAACAGGGCACATGCAGCAATCAGTGTTTTCATTCTTCAGTTCTCCCAGATGCTCGGTCTGTCTTAATGTGTGTGCAGTCGACTGACCGGCAAAGATCGACTGCATGCACAACTATAACGCTGAAATCTGACAAATTCATGAACATCGCATGCAGCATTTATCTTATGCACGCGTTTATTGCAAACGCTCAGCTAACCATTTAGCAATACGTAAAACGACTTTATCTTCACCATGGCGCCCTACTACTTGTAAACCTACTGGCAAACCAGATCGTCCCTTATGAAAAGGTAAATGCACACAAGGACAACCTAATAAAGTCCACACTCGTCCAAACACAGGATCACCGGTTTCTTTTAAAGTTGGGGGAGCTTCACCAATCGCGCTCGGCACCAGTAAGACTTCATGCTCACCAAACGCATGAAACAACAGTGCTTTGGCGTTCTGCGCTAACTGACAATTAGCATGATGTCTTTCTAGACTGATCTGATCACCACTAGCGAGTAAATCTTTTAATTTCAAACTCAATTCATCCGCATGACAACGACGTTCATGAGCTAATGAACGAGCAAGATCAAATGTCATGATTTCTTTTTGCGCTTGCAGTAGCTGAGCAAAAATTGGAGGCAATATTAATTCACGTGGATTGATACCATTTTTAGCGAGTGCCATAGCGGCATGCTGCATGGCTTTTTGTGTATCAGCATCGGC
>JAIXOW010000384.1 GCA_027486615.1 Oxalobacteraceae bacterium
GAAACTACTGACAGAGGCACATGTAGAGGTTGTGATTGCTAGCTAATTAATAAAATTAGTGAGCATACTTACGCTTTGAAGGTGTAAGTTATTGGGCGATAATAGAGAGATTAAATACGGTTTCAGGAATAGTTATGTCGACATCATTTGCACCACTAAAAAACGATACATTCTTACGCGCCTTAATGCGCCAACCTACTGATTACACGCCGCTGTGGCTAATGCGCCAAGCTGGACGTTACTTACCTGAATATCGCGAGACACGCAAACAAGCGGGCTCTTTCATGGGGTTGGCGACCAATCCTGATTACGCAACCGAAGTCACCTTGCAGCCTTTAGATCGTTATAAGCTCGACGCTGCGATTTTATTTTCCGATATTTTGACTGTACCCGATGCTATGGGTTTGGGTTTGTCTTTTGCCGAAGGTGAAGGTCCACGCTTTGCAAATCCATTGCGAGATGAAAAAGCAGTACGCGCACTACAAGTCCCTGATCTCTCTAGCCTGCAATATGTGTTCGATGCAGTCACCCAGATTCGCCGCAGCTTAGATGGACGTGTTCCACTCATCGGTTTTTCTGGTAGCCCTTGGACACTGGCTTGCTACATGGTGGAGGGTGGTGGTTCGGATGATTTCCGTTTGGTTAAGAGCATGCTGTATGACCGACCAGATTTGATGCACCATATTTTGAAAACCAACGCAACAGCAGTGGCTGGCTATTTGAATGCACAAATTGAAGCAGGCGCTCAGGCTGTCATGATTTTCGATACTTGGGGCGGTGCGTTAGCAGATGGTATTTACCAGACATTTTCTCTGGCTTATATGCGTGAAGTTGTGAAGCAATTGAAGAGCGAACATAACGGCGTAAAGATTCCATCCATTGTATTCACCAAAGGCGGTGGTTTATGGTTAGAAGAAATCGCTGATATTGGTGCTGATGCCGTAGGTTTAGATTGGACCGTTAATCTCAGCAAGGCACGCGCAAAAGTGGGTAATAAAGTCGCATTACAGGGGAATCTCGATCCGAATGTCTTGTTCGCGAAACCAGAGCAAATCCGATCCGAAGTGGAAAAGACCCTGCAGGCATTTGGTAAACCCGCCGCAAATTCAGGTCATGTGTTTAACCTCGGGCATGGGATTTCTCAATTTACTCCGCCTGAATCCGTAACGGTGTTGGTTGATGCCGTACATGAAATCAGTCGCAGCATGCGCGCCTAATTTTGGCCAAAGTGAGAGGAGATATTCCCGCTTTAAGGTGATCTCCTTTACTGTTATGCACATTAAGTCTTGCAATTTTAAGAACAACTCGTGATCCAGCTGTTTTACAGAAATAGAGGCATGCTAATCTCTACAAGCCTGATTTCATGAGAGATTTAATGACATTAGCCAAATAGATTTAAGAAATTCTTGTCAAAAAACAGGCGGGCATTACAAAATCGAAAAGATTTGTGCACAAAGATATCCACACCCCACCTTTAAGAACATCACTTCCTTATAAGTTTCAGAGTAATTTTTGTTTTGTTCTGGATGACTGAAAACAGCATTCATGTAATCCAAGCGGGTCGGAAAACATAAAGATAAAAATGGTTTTAAAGCATGTGCGTAATGCATGCTTAAAAGCCATGAAATAGCTGCAAAATACCGGTTTTTAGTTGATTTAAAGTTGCACTTATTCACAAAACGTTACGGCCATAAGTCAAGCAGAAAATTTTTAAAATATTTTTTTACTGTTCGAACAGCCTATTGCTAACTAGTTGATTTATATAGGCTTAATGCGCTGCATTCCTTTTGTGCAAAATGTGTTCTGCCGCATAAAATCAAGGCTTTTCAGCTGTCAAGCCCTAGTTGCACACAAAGTTATCCACAGCTCTTGTGGATATTAGAAAATAACTTTGTAAACCGAGGGTTTAGCCAAATTTCTGAGGAATTACATTAAGTTGTGGATTACAGAATATTAAGAATCGCCCTAGACACTCCGCTTGACAGTGAATTTGATTATCGGTGGATAGTTTCCGACAAAAATGCAGCCTTACCGCAGCCCGGACAGTTTGTATTGGTGCCGTTTGGCCGTCGCGAAATTGTTGGTTGCATTCTGAGTATTCATGACTCGACTGATGTCCCGTCAGACAAATTGCGCGATGTAATTGCGGTTCGCAGTCAACTTTCGCCACTTTCAACAACTTGGATTGCCCTTTGTCGCTTTGCTGCGGATTATTATCAACGTCCGATTGGAGAAGTCGTATTACCGGCTTGCCCAAAAAATCTGCGTGCGCTGAAAACTACTGCACTGGATAAAGCCTTAAAAAAAACTGCCTTACAGTTACCTGATGCAAGCGCTCAAGCGCCCCCCAAACCTCATCTGAATCAAGAACAACAATTCGCAGTAGAAACGCTGACTGCGAGCCAAGAATTTTCAACCAGTCTTTTATTTGGTGTAACGGGTAGCGGTAAAACAGAGGTGTATTTACACGCTGCCGAACGCATACTCAAACAAGCTGCAGAGCAAGCAATGCCAGCGCAAATTCTTATCTTGGTGCCGGAGATAAATCTAACACCGCAGTTAGAACAGAATGTCAGAACACGCTTTCCACATGTCATCGTAGCGACCCTACATAGTCAACTGGCAGAAGGGGAAAGAACACAGCAGTGGCTATTAGCGCATCAAGGGCAGGCTGCAATTGTGCTTGGTACACGATTAGCAGTACTCGCTTCTCTTCCGCATTTAAAGTTCATCGTGATCGATGAAGAACATGATCCATCTTATAAGCAGCAAGAAGGTCTCCGTTACTCTGCGCGTGACTTAGCAATTTGGCGTGCACATCAATTAAACATCCCTATTGTTTTAGGTTCAGCAACTCCCTCTATAGAAAGTTGGCAGGCAGCAGCAGTGGGACGCTATAAAAAATTGGAATTGAAACAACGTGCTGCATCGAATGCAGTACTTCCTAAAGTGGGTGTAATAGACATGGAGCGTAATAAAGCGCAACAAGGTTTAACTGCTCCACTGATCGAAGCCATACGATCACGTTTAGAAAAAGAAGAGCAGTCACTCTTATTTTTAAATCGTCGTGGTTATGCACCCGTCATACATTGCGATGCTTGTGGATGGATTAGTCAATGTAGAAGATGTACAGCATTCATGGTGTTTCATAAGCCAGATAGAAAATTGCGCTGCCATCACTGTAGTGCAGAACAACGTATACCTTCTGCCTGCCCAACTTGTGGCAACACGGATTTACAACCATTAGGACGCGGCACACAAAGAGTCGAAGAGCAATTACAAGAATTATTTCCACAAGCACGCATACTACGCATAGATGCAGATTCAACTCGTAAAAAAGGCAGTGCACAAGCTGCCTTTGATGCGGTGCATAGGGGAGATGTCGATATTTTGTTGGGCACTCAAATGGTGGCCAAAGGACATGACTTTCAACGACTCACGTTAGTGGGTGTGATTAACCCAGACACTGCTTTATTTTCACAAGACTACCGTGCAAGTGAAAGATTATTTGCTCAGTTAATGCAAGTAGCAGGGCGCGCAGGTCGTGCGGCGAAAACAGAAACTGGTAATGAAAGTGTCGTGTTGATTCAAACACGTTATCCAACGCATCCACTGTATCAAGCTGTGTTGAAGCATGACTATCCAGGATTCGCATTAGCGACATTATCAGACAGGCAGTCAGCTGGATTACCACCATTTGCTTATCAAGCATTATTAAGAGCAGAAGCGAAAGAATTAAAACTAGCGATAGAGTTTTTAGAAAACGCAAAAAATCTCTTAGCGCATGAACAAATTAGTTTTAATGATCCCGTGCCATTGACGGTAATGCGTGTAGCAGGTTTAGAGCGAGCGCAATTATTGTTAGAGTCACAATCGCGCGCGCAGCTACAAAGTTTTTTAAAAACATGGATGCAAAGCTTGCGTGCATTAAAGTCGCGCGTTCGTTGGACTTTAGAAGTGGATCCGCTAGATATTTAAGAAAAGCGATCAATAAAAACCGGCAACCTACTGCAAAGGTGCGTCTAGTTGACCTTGATCTGCTAATTGTCGAATAACGCGTATGGTATCGATATCAGATTCTTCATATGCGGAACGACGAAAATCATTGTAAATCGCATTTTCTTTATCGTCGTTATCCGGCAAATGATCATCATATTCAAAGCGCACAAAGAGCGCGCCCGGTTGTGGTTCTTCTATGGTCATGCTTAAGTCTGAAACGGGAATCTCATTTTGTTGTGGTACGTGATAAAGCACTTGATGCATAAACTCAAATCGTACTGAATCATGAATAACTAATTTTCCAAAACTTAAAACACGCGCTAAATGTTGCGCAGAGCGTTCAATGATTTCACAGCTATCTAAACCTAACTGAAAAAGCGTAGGCCTTTCAGCACGAATCACCAAGCCACGCCACAACTGCTCGCGTGTTAAGGGCGGAATTAAAGGATTATTTACAGCATTAATTTCAATTAAGTGAACAAATTTCATAACGTATAAAAACGATTTAGCAAAGAAAGAAAAAACCATCATTCAGCAAGACTTTAGCACGGCATACCCCGACAGCCCTCAGGTTTCGATACAATGTCGGTCTTAGACTTTGCGCTCCATCCCCCATAGAACATGCAGTCAGCACTTAACTCCCCCCAACGTGAAGCCGTTCAATACATGGATGGCCCATGCTTAGTGCTCGCTGGTGCCGGCTCAGGAAAAACCCGCGTCATCACACAAAAAATTACGCGCTTGATTGAAGTCGATGGCTATGAAGCAAAGCATATCGCAGCACTCACATTTACCAATAAAGCTGCGCTAGAAATGCGTGAGCGTATTGCAAAATTACTCAAAGAGCCGAAAGCGGCAAAACAACTTACCGTCTCTACCTTTCATTCACTGGGCGTGAATATATTGCGCCGTGAAGCTGCAGCGCTCGGATTGAAAGATCGTTTTTCTATTATGGATAGCGATGATTGTTTTGCCATCGTTCAGGATTTATCTGCGACCACAGATAAAGCAGCGATACGTCGTATGCAAAACCATATGTCATTATGGAAGAACGGTCTTATCAGTCCAGAACAAGCATTGCAAGAAGCAAAAGATGAAGTAGAAGCTCAAGCTGCTCGAGTCTACAGAAATTATCTTTCAACTTTATCGAGTTATCAGGCAGTCGATTTTGATGATTTGATACGACTGCCTGTAGAGTTATTTCAGCGCGATGAAGCAGCACGTGATCGTTGGCAGCGTAAGTTACGCTATTTATTGATCGATGAATATCAAGACACCAATACCTGTCAATATGAGTTGGTAAAGCTGCTGGTCACTGGGCCAGGTAAGAAATCTATGTTTACAGCAGTGGGCGATGATGATCAAGCTATCTACGCATGGCGTGGCGCAACTATAGAAAATCTTAAAACTCTACAAACAGATTTTCCTGATTTAAAGCTGATTAAACTCGAACAAAACTATCGCTCTAGTACTCGCATCTTGCAGGCAGCTAACGCAGTCATTGAAAACAATCCTAAGCTGTTTGAAAAAGTACTTTGGTCTGAGCATGGCTTGGGTGATCCCATCAAAGTCTTAGCAATGGATGATGAAGAAGCTGAAGCGGATCAGGTTGCGATCATGTTGTCAGCGCATAAGTTCGAGCGACGAGCAAAATTTTCTGACTATGCGATTCTGTACCGCGGCAATCATCAATCGCGTGCATTAGAAAAGGCCTTAAGACGTGAACGTATTCCTTATGTCATGTCAGGCGGACAAAGTTTTTTTGAGCGTTCTGAAATCAAAGACATCATTAGTTATTTACGTTTGATTGCAAATGCAGATGATGATCCTGCTTTTATTCGTGCAGTCACCACGCCACGTCGTGGAATAGGTCAAGCCACATTGGAAGTATTGGGTGCCTTTGCAGGTCAGTGGCAATGCTCATTATTCGAAGCAGTATTCAAAGGTGGTTTAGAGGCTAAATTAGGTGACAGACAGTTAGAACCATTACGTGCATTTTGTGATTTCATTAATCAACTTGAATCACGTGCAGCGCGCGTAGGTGCGGCAGCAACTGGAGAAAATGCAGCAGCTGTCTTAGATGACATGATGAAGGAAATAAATTACGAAGCCTATCTGTATCAAACCTTTGACGATATGCAGGCGCAAGACAAATGGCAAAACGTATTAGATTTTATCGACTGGCTAAAGCAAAAAGGGAATGGCGGTCGTGAAGGTGAAGATCCAGAAAAATCTTTATTAGAGCTGACTCAAATGGTGGCTCTCATGAGCATGTTAGAAGGGCGTGATCAAGATCCCGATGCAGTACGACTCTCCACGCTGCATGCAGCGAAAGGATTAGAGTTTGGACATGTTTTCATGGTGGGTGTAGAAGAAGGCATATTGCCGCATAAAGGTGATCCTGATGCGCCAGCAGCGAGCATCGCAGCGCGTTTAGAAGAAGAACGTAGACTCATGTATGTTGGCATTACACGTGCACAAAGAAGTTTGACGCTTTCGTGGTGTAAAAAAAGGCGACGTGCACGCGATAGCGCGCCCTGTGAAGTATCGCGCTTTATAAAAGAAATGCGTTTAGAAGAAGGCAATGCGGCGCCCAGTGAAGAAGAAGAACTGACACCGCAAGATAGATTGGCAGGATTAAAAGCACTTTTACAAAAGCCCAAGGCAGCTTAATTATGGGTGCGAGCGAAAAAAATAATCCGTCAGGTTTTCGTAATCCGCATAACTTGCCGAGTAAAATTTGTTTACATTGTTCTCGTCCATTTGTGTGGCGGAAGAAATGGCGAGCTACGTGGGATGCTGTGCAATATTGCTCAGATGCTTGCAGAAAGAATAAACATGAATCTCGAAGATAGACTCATCGCACTAGAAACTAAAATCACTGCGCAAGAAGATTTACTTGATGTGCTTAATCAAACCGTCTATCAACAACATAAAAAAATCGACGAGTTAGAAAATTTATGTATAACGCTGGCACGTCGTTTGGCTGACACACAATATAACGATGGTAGTGGCGCCTTATTAGCGAATGAAAAGCCTCCACATTATTAATTCTCAATAGATTATGCCGCGCGAAATAAATGAAAAAATTCTGGCTGCACTACGTACAGAGTTAAATCTACAAACAGCAGAATATCCTTGGGCTGAGTTGCAGCGACAGTTTGCAGCAGGTGGTGTGATTGCAGTCGATCCAGAACTTGACTTAGTCGATGTAGCAGCGCGCATCGCAGTCGATGACAAGCAATCTGTAGAGCGCTGGATGGAAACTAAGCAGCTATCCCAAGTGTTAGATGAACAAGCGCAGCAATGGTTAGACAAAAACGCCATGCTTTGGACAGTAGTAGTCAAGCCTTGGATCTTGGTACAAGAAAGACGACAACCCTCGCGTCATTAATTAGTAAAAATTTATTTATATGAGCCTAAGCTGGTTGATTACGAATGTGATTGCTGCATTAATGCTGCCACCTATGTTGATGGTCTTAATCGCATTGTTAGGCTTTGTATTAGCACGAAGCTATAAATGGTTAGGGCGTAGTTTAGTCACAGTGGCATTTTTATTATTAGTCTTGTTATCTACATCGGCTGGATCGCGTTGGTTAATACGACCCTTAGAGGCAAAGTCTTTACCGCTTATCTCCGTGAAAGAAAGTCAAGCGCAAGCGATAGTGATACTAGGTGGTGGACGTATTTATGCAGCTCCGGATGATGATGGTCGCGATTTACCGAACGCACAAACCTTATTACGATTACGTCGTGCAGCACAAATTCATCGACTCACAAATTTGCCAATTTTAGTCAGTGGTGGTTCACCAGAAATTGCTGCAGTGAGTGAAGCAGATTTAATGGCGCGTTCATTACAAGAAGATTTTCGTGTTCCTGTGAAATGGATAGAGGGAAGCAGTGATAACACGGCACAAAATGCACAACGTTCTGTAGAGATATTGCAAGCAGCGGGTATCAACCGTGTTTTTCTTGTGACCGATGCAATGCATATGCCGCGCGCAAAAAATATTTTTCAAACCAAGGGCTTGACTGTGACGCCGGCACCAACAGGTTTTCATTCACAAAGGCCTTTAATGCCGCATGATTTCATTCCTTCTGCCGGCGCTTTAAAAGACAGTCACTATGCCATGCATGAATGGCTGGGCTTGCTGTGGTATCGCCTTCGACATGGTAGTGCTTGGTAAATTTAATAAAATCATTCAAACTAAATGAAAGACGAAAAAAAACCGACTTCAATAAGTCGGTTTTTTAATGCGCATAAAATTTATATGCGCATGGTTCGTATTATTTAACAGCTGCAATCATGTAATCAACTGCTGCTTTAACTTCTTCATCGGATGCATTTGAACCACCTTTGGCAGGCATCACGCCAGCCTTACCTTGATAGCCTTTAATAGCATGGGTATAGAGTGTTTCTTTGCCTTGCGCTACACGCGCACTCCACGCTGCTTTGTCACCAAACTTAGGCGCACCGGCGATACCAGCACCGTGACAAGCTGAACATGCAGCTTCAAATATTTTTTTACCTGTATCTGCAGTAATTTTAACGGGAGCAGCAGTTGCACTGGCTGCTGCATCACTGGCTGCCGCTTGACTGCTAGCACCAAATTGATAGCCCTCATCAGCAATTGGTTTGATGCGAGCAGCAATCGATTCAGGTGATTGAGAATTTGAACCAGCACCAGTTTTAGGCGCAGCACCTACATACATCACCAATAAGACGATGATGGCAATGGGAATAACAAAGGCCGCAACAACAGTAGCAATTAATTGCGTTGGGGTTTTAATGGGTGACTCGTGCTCTTCGTGGGCTTCGCTCATGATTTCCTCTAATGCGTTTAAAGTCTTAGCCGGACAAGTCTCAAAATGCGAGGGACCAGCTTTAATAAACCGAATGCGTGACATTCGACAAAGCATGAGATTATAGACGAAAGCCTGGGATTTGAGCCGTAGATCGCCCTTTTTGCGTGGACTGAGAAGTCGGAAAAAGGTATCCTTGCCGCGCTTTGACTAGTGTTTCCCGCGCGGCTGTAGCTCAGTGGATAGAGTATTGGCCTCCGAAGCCAAGGGTCGCTGGTTCGATTCCAGCCAGCCGCGCCAGCTTATTTTTACTGCCAGCATCGCCTTTGCTTTCATACCTACAAAATAAAAATCGCAAAGCTTGCCGATTCGATAAAACTCAGCGTCCCGTCGATACAGAAATTTGTCTGACCACAAAGGGATCGCGCGGCTGATCTGCTCGTACATCAACCACCACCAGATTTTTTTGCAAGCCCCCTTGTACAACGACACGCGTGAGCTGATCCACGCGCGCTCCATCTGCAGTCGTCATAGGATGATCAATTTTTAAAACATGGGTATCACCCTGTATCAATAATACGGGCTTATTCCAACGTATGACTTCTTCTTGAAAAGCAGCAAGCCAGCTTTTAAATCCCGTACTGTCTGCTTCCTTGCCACCCGCATAAAAAGTATCTGCTTGCATAGCAAACACCACCCCAAGATCACCACGTTTTTGTGCTTGCGCGAAGGTGTCACGCATCCAAGCGATGTTCGCTTCATTGCGCAAATTAAATTCTATCGAAGAAGGTAAATCGAGTTGTAAATTATTATTGGATCCAACTATGTGTAGCGTCGCAAAGCTAAATTTATTTTGATGCCAGCGTCGATTTTCTATAAACATGGAAAATCGTGCTTCATCAGATTGAAGTTGCATAGCCAGTGGTTTTTTACCAAAGCTATTTTTATTTGCGAAAAAAATGCCGCGTATTTTTTCTAGTCGTTCTAATGGATCATACGAACCATTCGAAGTGCGATGACAATCAGTCCATTCATTATCACCAGGTGTGTAAATCAAGGGTTGTGTAAAACGTTCAAATTGTTCGCGCACTGCTAAATAGATTTCATCTGAACACACACTAGAGCCAGATTTAATATCACCCACATGAATAGTAAAAGCGAGTTTATTTTTATTCAGCGTGTCAGTGACTGCTGTTAATTCTGATAAGGGTCCGTAGGGTACATCGCCAATCGCAGCGAATGAAAATGACTGTGCAGACGCTGAAGAAAAAAAGCAACAAGCAGTAAAGAAAATATTTGCACAAAATAATTGGCGAGTTCGCATAGATAAATCACTTAAAGACAAAATGTAAATATCATTGTAACTGGCTTTAAAAATAGCAGTTTATAGAAAATTAATTTTTAATTAAATTGGGATGTAGCTCATCAAGTATTGCAGCACCATGCTCTAAAACAAAATAGCGAAAGGCTTCAGCAGCTGCAGAATGATTGCGACGGTTAAGCGCTACCACATGCCAAGCCCGTGAGATAGGTGTTTCATCAATATCAAGCACGGCGATTTCACCGTACTTCACTTCTAATCCAACTGTGTGTAGCGATACAAATGAAATACCTAGATTAGCTATGACAGCTTGTTTGACACTTTCATTGGATGACATCTCCATAGAAATTTGGGGAGTCAGACCACGATCATTTAAAAATCGTTGCATGATGGCGCGTGTACCAGAGCCATCTTCACGCGTAATGATTTCCATCTGACTCAGCGCCAAAGGAGAAATACTATTTTGAAAAGCGAGTGGATGTTTCGGGTTAGCGATAAAAGCATGAGGGTGTGCTGCAAAAGCTTCAATCCGTGTATCTAAATCTCCGGGCGTGCGCCCCATAATCGCCAAATCAATTTCGCCATCACGTAATAGCGCCACCATTTGATCGCGATTTCTCACTTCGAGTTTTATCCGAACGCCGAAGTGATCTTCTTTAAAGCGAGAGAGTAACTGCGGTAAGAAATATTTTGCGGTACTTACCAAGCCAATCTTGAGCACGCCGGCTTCTTTGCCTTGAAATCGCGTCAATGTAGTTTCTGCATCACGCATGGTTTCTATGATTCTCTTTGCGTAAACCAGAAAATACTCACCAGCGGTCGTCAATTCCACCCGTCTTCCCACTCTTGCAAAAAGCATAACGCCCATATCACTTTCTAGCTCTTTAATTTGCATAGAAATAGCAGGTGCTGTCAGGCTTAACTCAATAGCAGCCTTGTTAAAACTGTGATGTTTAGCTGCTGAAATGAAGACGCGCAACTGACGCATACTTAAATTTTTGAGAAGTTTTAATGTTTGCATAATTGCTACAGATAAGAAAAACTGATCATAAAATAAATAATTGATGAATTTACCTTAACTAAAGGCATCAGTACAGTTCGATCATGTGTAAATAAAAATTCTTGCAGCCACTTGAGGCGCTTAACAAATAACAGGAGAGCACATGAACAAACCCGTTGACGGTCGCATCACCGATATGAAAGAGCGCTACAAGGGTGGCGTATTGAAATACAAGCAAATGGGATATTGGCGTCCAGACTATGAGCCAAAAGAAACGGACTTCATCTGCGTATTTCGTATCACTCCTCAAGAGGGCGTGGATGAAGTAGAAGCAGCTGCAGCGGTTGCTGGAGAGTCATCTACCGCAACGTGGACTGTAGTGTGGACGGACATGCTGACAGCGCATGAAGATTATCAAGCAAAAGCATTTCGCGTAGATCGCGTTCCAGGCACAGGAGAAGGTACCGGCAAAGAAGCGCAATATTTCGCTTATATCGCTTACGATATTATTTTGTTTGAAGAAGGTTCGATTGCGAATGTCACAGCATCATTGATTGGCAATGTGTTTTCTTTCAAACCATTGAAAGCAGCGCGTCTGGAAGATATACGTATACCGGTTGCTTATTTGAAAACCTTCAAAGGCCCACCAACCGGCATTATTGTTGAGCGCGAGCGTTTAGATAAATTTGGTCGTCCATTACTCGGCGCAACCATGAAACCTAAATTAGGTTTATCAGGAAAAAACTATGGTCGCGTTGTGTATGAAGGTTTAACTGGTGGATTAGATTTCACTAAAGATGACGAGAATATTAATAGCCAACCATTTATGCATTGGCGCGATCGCTTCTTGTTTTGTATGGAAGCTGTCAATAAAGCACAAGCAAATACTGGTGAAATCAAAGGCCACTATTTAAATGTGACTGCAGCGGACATGGAAGAAATGTACGCACGTGCCGAGTTTGCAAAGTCGTTAGGCTCCAACATCATCATGATTGACTTGATCGTAGGATGGACTGCAATCCAATCAATGTCTAATTGGAGTCGCAAGAACGATATGATTTTACATATGCATCGTGCAGGTCACGGTACCTATACACGTCAGAAAAATCATGGTGTTTCATTCCGCGTGATGGCTAAATGGTTACGGATGGCAGGTGTAGATCATCTGCACGCAGGTACTGCAGTAGGTAAGTTAGAGGGAGATCCTATGACAGTACAAGGCTATTACAACGTATGTCGTGAATCACACAATAAACAAGATTTAGCACGCGGCATTTTCTTTGATCAGCCGTGGGCAGATTTGAAAAAAGTCATGCCAGTTGCATCAGGTGGTATTCACGTAGGTCAGATGCATCAACTGATAGACTTATTTGGTGACGACGTGGTCTTGCAATTTGGTGGCGGCACGATTGGTCATCCAGATGGAATACAAGCTGGTGCGATCGCTAACCGTGTGGGCTTAGAAACCATGGTGAAAGCACGTAATGAAGGTAAAGACATCATCAATGATGGTCCGGACATTCTTAAACAAGCTGCAAAAACTTGTAAGCCTTTGGAAAAAGCCTTAGAGACTTGGAAAGATGTGTCATTCAACTATACCTCTACTGACACACCAGACTTTGCTAATACACCGACTGCGTCGTAAGACAACTCAAAGGATAAAAAAATGCATATCACTCAAGGGCAGTTTTCTTTTTTGCCGCCATTAACTGATACAGAAATTCGTGCTCAAGTAGATTACGCATTGAGCAAAGGCTGGGCTTTGTCTGTTGAATGGACCGATGATCCTCATCCACGTAACTGCTACTGGCATATGTGGGGCAATCCTATGTTCCAAATTAAAGATGGCGCAGCGGTTTTATTTGAAGTTAACGCATGCCGTAAGGAACACTCAGAGGTTTATATTAAAGTTAATGCGTTTGATAACACCCGTGGCGTGGAATCTATGGTCATGAGTTTTATCGTACAACGCCCAACAACAGAACCAGGTTTTGGTTTGCAACGTACAGAAGATCATGGAAGAAGCATTCGTTATACAACGCATAGCTATGCAACAAACAAACCTTCCGGCTCTCGTTATTAAGCAAAGAAAAGGACTCTGCTATGAATGCGCCAGACCAAGTTAAGTCTATAGATCTGCATGAAATATTGCGTGATGCAGAAGTCGAGCCAGTGATGGCTCAGCTTGAGAATGAATTAATTGGACTGGCGCCAGTCAAAGCGCGCATTCGTGAAATCGCTGCATTTTTGGTAGTCTCACGTGCGCGCGCTGGCTTGGGTTTGGAAGCAGCAACACCGAGTTTACATATGTGCTTTTCCGGTAATCCTGGTACTGGTAAAACCACAGTAGCCATGCGGATGGCAGAAATTTTGCATCGATTAGGCTATGTCCGTAAAGGCCATGTCATATCTGTCACTCGTGATGATTTAGTCGGTCAGTATATAGGCCACACCGCACCCAAGACTAAAGAGATTTTAAAAAAGGCTATGGGCGGCGTTTTATTTATTGATGAAGCCTATTATTTGTATCGTCCTGAAAATGAACGTGACTATGGACAAGAAGCGATCGAGATTTTATTGCAAGTGATGGAAAATCATCGCGATGATTTAGTCGTGATATTGGCCGGCTATAAAGACAGAATGGACACCTTTTTTAAATCCAATCCAGGTATGTCGTCACGCATTGCGCATCATATTGATTTTCCTGATTACAGCGAAAACGAGTTATTACAAATCACTGAAAAAATGGTAGATGGAATGAATTACCACCTAGACGAGGGAGCGCGAACGGCGATGGATGAATACATCCATTTGCGCCGTCAACAGCCCCATTTTGCGAATGCTAGATCAATACGCAATGCACTCGATCGTGCGCGTTTGCGCCAAGCGAACCGTATCTTTAAGCGTGCAACGGGCGCTGATTCCATGGTCACAAGTGAAGAGCTATCAACGCTGACTGCTGAAGATATACGTGCTTCACGTGTTTTCGGCGGTGGACTGTAACAAGCAGTCGCAAGCGATAATATAAAAAAATAACTGGAGTCAGTATGCATAACGGTCGCACTACGCTATCAAAATTTTTAATTCAACAATTAAAAGGCTCTCCTGAGTTAAGTGATTTAGCAGCGTTATTGATTGACATTGCAGCAGCAGTAAAAGCCATATCAGCAATGACCGCTAAAGGCGAGTTAGGTGATGTGTTGGGTAGTCTGGAAACACAAAACGTACAAGGCGAAATACAGAAGAAACTCGATGTGATGTCGAATACGGCATTCGTCAATACCTTTGCTTTAGGTGGTTTAGTAGCGGGTTTAGCATCAGAAGAGATGGATGATCCAATCGTGATCGAAGCGCAAGATGAGCCCGGTCGTTTTCTTGCGATTTTTGATCCACTCGATGGCTCTTCAAATATTGATATTAATGTCTCCGTTGGTTCTATATTTTCAGTCTTACGCGCACCGAAAGGTCGCGTACCTGAAGTCAAAGACTATTTGCTAAGTGGCCGTGAACAAGTAGCAGCTGGCTATGCCATCTACGGCCCATCAACCATGTTAGTACTCACTGTAGGTAAGGGCACACATGGATTCACACTCGATCGTGAAGTTGGTAATTTCATTCTCACGCATCGTGATATGCAAATACCCGAGGATACGAGTGAGTTTGCCATCAATGCTAGTAATGAACGTTTCTGGGAGCCGCCGGTACAACGCTATGTCGCCGAATGTAAAAATGGACGTACGGATGTACGTGGTCGTGATTTCAATATGCGTTGGATAGCAAGCATGGTGGCAGACATACATCGTATTTTGTTGCGCGGTGGTGTTTTCATGTACCCAAAGGATACGAAAGATTTATCTAAGTCAGGCCGCTTACGTTTGATGTATGAAGCTAATCCTATGAGCTTTGTGGTTGAACAAGCGGGTGGTATAGGTTCAACTGGTCGTCAACGCATACTTGATATTCAACCAGAAGAAATACATCAGCGAGTACCAGTCATCATAGGCTCACGTAATGAAGTTGATCGTATAGAGCGCTATCACCAAGAATATGAGAATGGCTCGGATGAGCAATATAAATCGCCCTTATTTCAAGAGCGCTCACTGTTCGCTAGCTAATAATTATTTTAGGAGTTATCTGTGTCAGTTAAGCATCCTATTGTTGCCATCACCGGTTCATCTGGTGCAGGTACCACAACAGTTATGAAAAGCTTTCAACATATTTTTCGTCGAGAAAAAATTAAGGCGCAAATTTTAGAAGGCGATTCCATGCATAGATTTAATCGCATGGAAATGCGTGCTGCTATAAAAAAAGCACACGATGAAGGTAATCAAGCATTCAGTCACTTCGGACCAGAAGCAAATTTATTGCCTGAACTAGAACAAGTTTTTAAACAATTTAGCGAAACCGGTACCGGTAAAGTTCGTAAGTACATACATGATGCGGATGAAGATAAAGAGTTTGGCCAAGAGTCAGGAACCTTCACGCCATGGACTGACATGGAGCCAGGCGCTGAACTTTTATTTTATGAAGGTCTGCATGGAGGTTATGTAGGTGATGACGCAAATGTGGCTCAGCATGTCGATTTATTAGTTGGCGTTGTACCGATTATTAATCTGGAGTGGATACAGAAACGCCATCGTGATCAAAGAATGCGCGGCTATTCACAGGAAGCCGTACTCGATACGATATTACGTCGTATGCCTGATTATATGCGCCATATTTGTCCACAATTTTCACGTACGCACGTAAATTTTCAACGTGTGCCAACTGTAGACACCTCTAATCCTTTTATAGCGAATGATATTCCTAGTGCAGATGAAAGCATGGTGGTGATTCGTTTTGCTAATCCTAAAGGCATAGACTTTGGCTATCTCACTGCTATGTTGCATGACTCTATGATGACGCGCCCTAACACCATCGTAGTACCTGGCGGGAAAATGGGTTTAGCTATGCAATTAATTTTTACACCGATGATATTGCGCTTAATCGATAAAAAACGCCGCGCTTAAATAAAAGATACGTCGCTTGTATGAATCATAGCGACGTATCTTTTATTTTCTATGACGCTGTACACAGATAGCGCTAATGACATTAGAAATTCAGAAAGCTCAACAAGGGAACTGCGCAAGCATCGCAACGCGAACTCGCTAATGCGATTTGATTTCTAGCTATTGATGCAGTTAATCAAGCTAAGTCAGGTCATCCTGATTTCTGGCACTAATACGCGGGACTTACTGATGCAGTGATAGGCGTTGCTCGCTTTGATGAGTCTGTCCATACTGCACAAGTTTATGAATTGTTGGATATGACTACTGCAAAATTAATCGCAGCAGTTTAAGGAGAAAAAATGGCACTCGTTATGTATGACTTAGATGGTACCTTGCTTGATACTGCGGCAGAAATTTTAGAAGCAGTGAATCTTACTTTGCAAGAATTTAATCACACCTTGGTCTCTGAAGAAGAAGTACGACGTTGGATAGGTCAAGGTACGGGATGGTTAATGCAAACTGCATGGAAGGAAAGCACCGGTCCCGAAGCATCATCATGGGATGCTGTCATGGCGCGTTTTATTTATCATTATGAAGCGACTGCCGGTACATCCAGCACAGCTTTTCCATTTGTACTTGAAACATTACAAAAAGCGCGTGACTATGGCATTAAGCAAGCAATCGTGACGAATAAAGAAAAACGTTTTACAGATCGCGTATTAGAAAAACATGGATTAACAAACGCATTTGATTTGATTATTTGCGGTGATTCATTAAAAGTAAAAAAGCCACATCCCGATGTGATTCATCATTGTCTGAAGGTGTTAGAGGAAACTGCAGCAGCTAGCTTATTTGTGGGTGATTCACAGACAGATGTATCTACTGCAAAAGCTGCCGGTGTGATTTGCTGGGCGGTTCCTTATGGCTATAACCATGGCAGGCCGATTGAAGAGACAATGCCAGATCGTGTAGTGCCTGATATCCGTGATGTGCCCAATTATTTTAGGCACATGTAATTCATCGATTAAAAATTTCAATATTATTTACGGAGAACTTCAGATGGCACTCATATCATTACGTCAATTACTTGACTATGCTGCAGCTAAAAAAGTGGTGCGCGATCTTTTTGAGTCCTTTGGTTGTGCAGGTAAAGCTGCTGTCATACGACCACTGCATTTAGACAAAATGGCAGAGCTCTATGTCAAAGGTAGCTTGCGCGCTCAGGTGCATTAAACATGATTACATTGGGTCAGCATAAATGTGTTTTATTTGATGTCGATGGCACGATTGCAGAGACAGAAGGACAAGCACACTTGCCTGCTTTTAATCTGGCATTGCAAGATGCTGGATTGTCATGGCGTTGGAATAGAGCCGACTATAAACAGCTGTTAAAAACAGCCGGTGGCTTTGAAAGACTCATGCGTTATGCACAAGAACAAGGTGCAGATCCTGAAGCGATGCGCGATCAGTTAAGTGCGGCACATAAAGCAAAAAACGTTTTTTTTGCACAAATCCTTGCAGCAGGTAGCGTACCTGCTCGTACTGGTTTACGCGAACTCATCATGGCTTTGGCGCGTGCAGACATTAATTGGGGAGTCGTGACGACAACCAGTCGGTTTAATTGGGAAGCACTGTGCCGTTATTCGCTTGCGCCATTGGGCTTACCTTCTCCTGTGGTGATAGTGTGTGGTGAAGATGTGAGCAAGAAAAAACCGGATCCTGAAGCGTATCAACTTGCTTTAAAACGTTGTGGCTTGCCTGCACAAGCTTGTATTGCGATTGAAGATTCACGTAATGGATTGATATCAGCACAAGCGACAGGATTAGAAGTCGCTATTGTGAAGAGTGAATTTTTTGCTGATGAAGATTTTACGGTCGCAGCACTAGTTGTGAACGAGCTTACAGAATTGGCAGATAAAGTACGTGCATTAACTGAATAATTAAAACGGACCGTTCAACTTAACAATAGTCCAATTCAGATAAGCAGCGATAGCAACCCAAGTCAAATATGGCAAGAGCAATAAACTAGAACGTTTTGCATATGGCCATGTTAAAACTGCCATAGCTAATACAGATAACCATAGGAGAGCAACTTCGATTAATGCAATATCAGGTCGCTTCATATAAAAAAACAGTACGCTCCATAAAACATTGAGCACACAGTTAACCGTTAGAGCAGACATAAACAAACCACGCTGACGACCATTTCCACGTCGCCATGCGCGCACACCAGCCATACCAGTAAAAATATAAATCATGGTCCACATAGGACCAAATAACCAGTCAGGTGGCTGCCAAGCCGGCTTGGTCAGCTCCAAATACCACGGACCAATTTCAGTCGCTAGACCACCTATCATACCTACCGCCACTGCAATCAGTATGGCGATAAGTATGGGTTTTTTGCTAATGCCCGTATTAGTTTCTATTTGATTCAAACTTTTGTCATTCCAAGTAGATGGCCCATATCTTTGAAAAAGATTTTCACATGGGCTAAAGGATCTTTTCTCACTAACTTTTTATTCATATACGATTCAAAAGTCAGTCTTTGAACATCACGATCTTCGCACATAGCAACGAAACGTTCGCGTCGCTTATCATTCGAGTACCAGAAGTATTGCATGATACCCAATACAAAAAATACCGTACGATGATCTTTCATAAAGCGCTTACGTGCTTTAGCTAAAGCTTTCACATTGCCTGTTGCGAGTAATTCTTCTACTGAATCAGCGGCAAGTCTTCCGCCTTCTAAGGCATAGTAAATACCTTCACCAGAAGCTGGAGCAACAACACCTGCTGCATCGCCGGCCAACACCACATTTCGTCCATTGTCCCAACGTGGTAAAGGTTTCATAGGCAATGGCGCACCTTCACGACGTATAGTTTCAGCACCCGCTAAGCCAACGGTTGAGCGCAGTGAGCTAGTTGCATTACGCAATGAAAAACCTTTATCTGCACTACCGGTTCCTATACTTAAGGTATCACCATGTGGGAACACCCAGCCATAAAAATCCGGTGATAAATGTCCCTGATAAAAAACATCACAGCGTGACTCATCATAATCATGCGGCCTCAATGCAGGGGCTTTGACGATTTCATGATAAGCAAACACATACTTAGTTTTTTCTGCGCCCGGTATAGTTTGTTTCGCGACTGCTGACTTTGCACCATCTGCACCGATGATAGTTTTAGCGCGTACAGAATGGCGTGTGCCATCATTACCATCTTCATATTCAACGATACTAGTGCCATCGCTATCAGTGCTAATTAAGTCGAATTTGCCATTACGGCGAATAGCACCACTAGAAGCAGCGCGTTCACGTAACCACTCATCAAAAACTTCACGATCCACCATACCGACGTAACCATTTTCAATTGGAATATCTACTTTTTTATTTGATGGTGCGATCATGCGTGCCGAACGTGCTTTAGCAACCAGTAAATGATCTGGAATATCAAAGTCACGAATCGCACGAGGAGGAATGGCGCCACCACAAGGTTTGATACGACCCGCACGATCGAGTAATAAAACTTTACGTCCACGACGCGCTAAATCATGTGCTGCGGTTGCGCCTGCAGGGCCACCACCCACTACTACCACATCAAATTGTTCTGTCTCTTGCATTGCATCCTCCATTAAGGTGCGCGTGCTGTTGTGTTGTGAAAAAAATTATGAAAAAGAAGCTTGCGCCATACCATGTGCTTGTTCATTTTTATGGCGTGCATCCATACTGATACGAGAAGCAAGTAAAGCAGATAAAACAAATAGCATGGCCTCTGCAGCAAACACACTGCCATAAGCAATACCAGTTGAAGCAATCAACCAATGTGCGAGATCACTGGCTGCAGTACCAATCAATCCACCAAATCCAAATGCAATCGCTTGTGCTGCACCCCACAAACCCATGCGTACACCTTCACGTGCAGCACGACCTTCGGTTGCAAGCCGCATCATTTGACCAATGGCTGCAATAGAAAATGCACCATTCGCGGCACCCATTAAAAACACATTCGCTTTCAAAGGCCATGGCGGCCCTACATAACCTGCGATAGCGAGACCAGCTAAGGCGAGTGCAGAGACGAGACATCCACCTACACACCATGTGCGTAGTGAACCAAATTTTGAATTTGCAAAGCGACTACCAACTAACGCAACGAGTATCATGCCTAGCAACACACCACCATGTTGCACACCAGAGAGACTCGTTGACTCACCAGGAGTAAAACCAAAGACTGTTCCAGCGAATGGTTCAAGAATTAAATCTTGCGCGCTGTAAGCCAACATAGAAATAAAAATAAAGATCGTGAACTGACGTGCTGCAGATTCTTGCCAGACTTCTTGTAAGGCAGTACGAAAACTTACGGAATGCGATGCAGTCGTAGTAGTTGCAACATGATGGCCTTCTAATTTAAAAAGCGCTAAGGCAGTCACAACTAAAGCAATTCCACACACTGACGCTGTCACCATTAACAAACGCATAGGTGTATAAGGGTCGAGTAATTTACCAGCAGTACCTGCAGTAACTGCAAAGCCTACGATCATCATTAACCAAACAATAGTGGCTGCTGCTGCACGACGTTCTTGTTTAACGCGCATAGCGAGCATGACTAATAATGATGTGCCTGCTGCACCTACACCTAAACCAATTAATACAAAACCTAAACTCGCTAACAGCACACCAGAAAAAGGTGAGCTAGCGAGTTGCCACGTAGAGAGCGTAGCGCACAGTGCACCGACTGCAAGTGTGAACATGCCACCCATAATCCATGGTGTGCGACGCGAGCCTTGATCAGATCCATGTCCCATACGCGGACGTGAGACTTGCACTAAATAATGTAAAGCGACTAATGCACCAGGTAGTAATGCAGGTAGTGCAAGTTCAACTACCATGATGCGATTAAGTGTTGAAGTCATTAACACCACAATAGAGCCAAGACTAGCTTGTACTAATCCTAGTCGTAGGATGTCAGTCCAACCAAAAATACGAAGCGTGGTCGTCATAGGCCACTCGCTCGTAAAGCGAATGCTGAGACCATCATGCCAGCGACTAATAGCGGCACACCAAAACCTGAATAGAGCAATGCACGTTCTACAGGCGCGGCAATGAAATGCAACATCAGCTTGACTTGTGCGAGTAACAGTAAGATCACTGCTAGTGCATGCCATGGCTGATCCCATGTAAACAATGCGATGATCACCACAATTTGCGGCACTGCCATTACCCAACATGCAGTACGTGCTGCTCCATCTACACCTAATTGCACAGGTAAAGAAGCAATGCCCATCTGACTATCGCCAGACACTGATTTGAAATCATTCAGAGTCATGATGCCGTGCGCTGCAATGCTATATAGCAAAGCGAGTAATAAAGAATGCGCATGTGGGATAGCACCACCTGCCATCACTGCTGCACCAGTTGCCCATGCCAATCCTTCATAAGAAAGACCGCACGCAGCATTGCCCCACCACCCATTTTTTTTCAGACGTAAAGGCGGTGCGCTATAAGCCCACGCCAATACTAAGCCTGCAGTTGCAGCTACAAATCCCCATGGCCCTAACACCATTGCAACCGCAAGTGAAAGAGCGGTCCACATAATGGCGATGTATAAACCCCATTTTCCTGGCATACGTCCAGAAGGTATAGGGCGATGTGGCTCATTAATCGCATCTACTTCACGATCAAACCAATCATTTACAGCTTGGCTAGTGGCACATACCAGAGGGCCGGCTAATAAAATGCCGGTAATAATCAACACCCACTGACCATTCGGAGAAACACCGGATGCAACCACGCCACAGGCAAATGCCCACATGGGTGGAAACCACGTGATGGGTTTAAGGAGTTCGGTAAATGCCGAGAAAGTAGGACGTGCCATGCAGACGATTGTGCCTGTGACACTTGAAAGCGTCAATTAAAATTGACACTTATTTAGGGAGATGAGCTCGTGTTACCTGTATTACACCGGCGTTAGCACTTAGTTATCATCACCGCCTAGATTACCAAGCCCGTACTGACGTAGTTTCACGTATAGGCTTTGGCGTGACAGACCAAGTATTTCCGATGCGGTTGCCCGATTATCTTGGGTCAGCTGAAGTGCTGCATCAATACACAGTTTTTCTATTAATTCTGTTGTCTCGCCCACGATTTCGCGTAAAGGTACGCGGCCTACTAATTCGGTGAGTTGTTCAACTGAGCGCGGCATTTCATGTCGGGTGAGGTTATCGCTACCTAGTCTACGTCCGACATCACGAATAGTGAAACCCAAGCTTATTTGTTCGCCTTGTGGCACAGATACAGCAGAAATTTCGACTGGAATTGCTGCACCATTTTCATTGCGGAAGGTGGTCGCAAACAGTCGCACTGACCCACGTTGACGTAAATTCGCAAGTAACACATTCATATCTACGCCGGCGCGACCCAACCAGCGATCTAACGATTCACCGACTGCCTGCTCTGGTCGCATTAGCTGCGCCATCTCAATAAATGCACGGTTAGCAGCGAGTACTTCACCGTTGTTATCGGTTACGACAAAGGCATCCGGTGCTTGTTCAAGTACTTTTAATACGATCGCAGCTTGAACCGCGCTACCACTGGCAGGTTGTGGCTGTTGGTTATTAGCTATCCGCAAGAGAAATAATTCGCCGCCTTCCTCGTGCATCATAGAAGCAGCTAAAGTTAATTTACTTAAACCGCTACTAATTTTTGCATCCGTTTGATCAGGCTTACCGTTGGCTTTCACGGAGTCGAGTAAACGGTTAAGACTAGTTCGCGAATTACCGTCTACACAATCTAGGATGCTGCGACCTATTAAGCGGCGTAAGGTTTCGCCAAATGCAGTTGCTGCAGCAGGATTAGCTTCAATAATTTTGAGATTTTTTGCGTCGACAACCAAAACACCTTCGGAAGTCAGATCAAACAAGATGCGATAACGAGATTCCATGTGCCGCAAACGTAGATAATCACGCTCCATCGCTTGCTGTGCATCGACTAGTTGTTGCTGCAAATCAGATTGCGCACGCATGTTGCGGCCAAATGCAATCATTCTGCCTTTAGGGCCAACTGGTACAGCGCAAAATGAAAAAGGCAAATCCACACCGCGTGGTATGGGGATATTTATTTGGCGCCAGATTGGCTTAGCGTCAATGTTGGTTTCTTTGAGTAGCCGACTGATTTTTGATTTGCTCTCAACCGTAACAATGTCGGACCATGATTTGCCTATCCAGTTGCTCTGATTAACAGTGCTAGGAAGTTCTTCCGTACTGACTGCAACGTCTTGTATGACGCCATCATCAGCGATAACCAGCACCACATCGGCTGCGGCAGCCAATAGAGCAGCATTAGTCTCTAAGCTGAGACCTGCTAGTGATTGCTTGGGAGTTTCAAATTGGATCAAGTGGCAATTCCAGATTAGGGTGAAATAGAGTCACTGGGATCACAGCGCTACCCGATGGCGAAAATTTAGTGCTTTAAAACAGTTGCATATTGTCACCCACAACGGAGACTTAATCAATTTTAATTGTCAGGAAGCTGTGTCAATTGAAACTGACTTGATGCTGTTGTTCTAATAACTGTGTTGCGAGTTTCAATGCACCAGGCGCATCCATTGAAGTGCCATCTGCACCGACTGACTCAACTAATTCGGGGTTATTGATGCAGAGCGGACCACCTGCGATTACGCTGATTTCAGGGTTGCAAGAACGTTTGCGTGCAAACTCTATGATATTTTTTGCATTATCTAGTTCACTATCTAAGCTAATAGAAAGTGCAAAGACATCCAGCCAATTATTTACCAGCGCTTCTAACAACTCACGTTGGTCTGGGGCAGGTATAGCTAAAACAGTCCAGCCTTCACTGCGGAAAAATTCAGACAGCATCGATAAACCAAAACTATGTTGCGATCCAGGTAACGTCGCTATCAGAATACGGCGTTGTTTTCCGGGCGTTACAAGAGGTTTGCGATTGGCATGAAACACAGGGCTTAAGTCATACATGAGCTGTTGAATGCGCCACATACCCAAGGTAACTTCTGTAAAGCTGCATGCATCTGATTCCCATAATTCGCCTAGATAGCGTGCGGCGGGACTCAATAAATAGAGATACACCGCATCCACTGTTAATCCGTGTGAGCGTAGTTTGGCAATCTGTTCATTTGCGACGCTGGAATCTTGCAGCAAAATCGCTTGGGTGAAAGCGACTACTTCATCTGCAGGCAGCAATTTCGCTTCATTGGCGTTTTTACTTTCGCGCTGACTATGCGCCTGCATCAATCTAGGAATAATTTCTACCTCAACCAAAGGTAAGAGGTGATTTTGATTATTGTTTTCTGAAGGCGATCCTTGATTGCTAGGATCGGTGTTCTCGTCAGCATAGCCTTTTTGGGCTTCATCCATTCTTGTCTCCTGAAACACGGGCTACACAGAGAACGGTTGGCCATCCGCCAAGCGCTGGTGTGGATCCTGATTTATCTACAGCTCAACAAAGACTGCAGTTTATTTTTTAATAACTTATTTTTGAGCAAATCAAACTGTAAACAAAGTATGACAAAAATGCCAGAAATAGGGAATAGTGTCAATTTTAGTTTATGTAACATTTAGTTGACATATTTTGATCTTCACCCTAAAGTGCATTTAACCGCTATCAACCGGTGGAGACGTGCTTATGGTTTCAGATAATAAAGAAATGCGGCAAATTAGACCGCTATATACACCCGACGAGCGTTTGAGACGTGATGCAACGCGCTGGACATTAGTTCAAGGCCTACTCGCGCCCATACAATTCTTTGTATTTTTAGTGAGTGTTGTGTTGGTCTTGCGTTATTTGCAGACTGGCGAAGGCGAGATAGAAGCCACGATTTCTATCGTCATCAAAACAATGCTGCTCTACACCATCATGATTACCGGCTGCATTTGGGAAAAAGTGGTGTTTGGGCGTTATTTATTTGCGCAAAGTTTTTTCTGGGAAGACGTATTCAGTATGTTGGTGCTAGCTTTGCACACTGCATATTTGTTTGCTTTATTTAGTGGCAGTCTCTCAGTGAAAGAACAGATGTTGTTAGCGTTAGCGGCTTACGCAACCTACATCATCAATGCCATACAATTTTTGCTCAAGCTGCGCGCAGCTAGATTGCAATCTCAATCGCAAGATGAATCTGAAAATCAAAGTGTAAAGCCGCAAGGGGTAATTGCATGAATGCCATTATTCCTATCAAGCCTACAGGTGGCTGTAGTGATGCACCAGTTCTTCGTGAGCGAGGTCAACGTGAAGTATTTTGCGGGCTGACTGGCATCATCTGGTTACATCGCAAGATACAAGATGCATTTTTTCTTGTGGTCGGTTCACGCACTTGCGCACACTTAATACAATCTGCTGCAGGCGTCATGATTTTTGCAGAACCAAGATTTGCCACTGCGATTATTGATGAACGTGATTTGGCTGGCTTGGCTGATGCGCATGCAGAACTTGATCGCGTAGTAAAACGTTTATTAGAACGTCGCCCTGATATCAAGATGTTGTTTCTAGTGGGATCATGTCCTTCAGAAGTGATTAAGCTAGATCTCTCGCGTGCCGCAGAGCGACTCTCAAAAGAGTTTCTTCCTAATGTGCGCATACTTAATTATTCAGGCAGTGGTATTGAGACCACCTTCACACAAGGTGAAGATGCGTGCCTCGCATCCTTAGTTCCACAATTACCAGCATCACAAAGTAATGCAGTCCCATCACTCATGGTGGTGGGTACTTTGCCTGATGTAGTGGAAGATCAGTTTGCACGACGCTTTAAAGAAATGGGCATAGAAAATCTTAGCTTCTTCCCACCACGAAATTCGCAATCATTGCCACCTGTAGGTCCAAATACTAAATATCTACTAGCGCAACCATTTCTAGGTGATACCTCGCGTGCATTGGAAGAGCGGGGTGCAACTTTATTAAGTGCGCCATTTCCATTCGGCGTAGAAGGTACAACAGCGTGGATGCAAACAGCGGCAAATGCATTTGGCATCTCGCAAGAAAAATTTGATCAAGTCACCATGCCAGCACGAGAACGTGCAACACGAGCATTAGAAAAACATAAAGAAAAATTAGAAGGGAAGAAAATTTTCTTTTTCCCGGATTCACAACTAGAAATTCCACTGGCGCGTTTTCTTGCACGAGAATTAGGTATGCAACTCACAGAAGTGGGTACGCCTTATCTACATCGTCAACATCTTGCATATGAACTTGCATTGCTGCCTGAGCATACACAACTCTCTGAGGGACAAGATGTCGATAAACAATTAGATCGTTGTCGTGCTGCACAGCCCGATATTGTGGTCTGTGGTTTGGGACTCGCTAATCCATTAGAGTCAGAAGGATTTACAACTAAATGGGCGATTGAACTCGTGTTCTCGCCAGTACATGGTTATGAACAGAGTGCAGACTTAGCTGAACTCTTTACACGCCCTATCGTGCGACGCATGAAAATCCAAAGGGAGGCGGTATGCAGCTAACACTCTGGACTTATGAAGGTCCACCGCATGTGGGCGCAATGCGTATAGCAACGGCAATGGAAGGTGTGCATTATGTTTTGCATGCGCCGCAAGGCGATACCTATGCAGACTTACTCTTCACCATGATTGAGCGTTTACCAAAACGTCCACCAGTTACTTACACCACTTTTCAAGCGCGTGATTTAGGATCAGATACGGCTGAGTTATTTAAAACAGCAGCGCGTGATGCCTATGAAAGATTTGCACCACAAGCCATGATGGTAGGTTCATCTTGTACAGCAGAGTTAATACAAGATGATCCAGGCGGACTTGCTAAAGCATTGAACTTGCCGATACCGGTAGTTGCATTGGAGTTGCCTTCGTATCAGAAAAAAGAAAACTGGGGTGCTTCAGAAACTTTTTATCAAATGGTCAGAGCGTTAGCAAAACCACGAACAGAAGCAAAGGCTGAACGTGCAAGTGGTGACAAGCCTAGCTGCAACATCATAGGACCAAGTGCACTCGGTTTCCGTCATAGAGATGATGTACGTGAAATCGTTCAGCTACTAGAAAGCATGGGTGTGCAAATTAATGTGGTTGCACCATTGGGTGCAACAGCAGCAGATTTAGCGCGCTTAGGTGATGCAGATTTCAATGTGATGATGTATCCAGAAATTGCGATGCAAGCAGCAGGTTGGATGCAACGTAATTTAGGATTACCTTGTACAAAAGTGATTCCAATTGGTGTGCAAGCTACACGAGAATTTATTGCTGAAGTTGCACAGCTAGCAGGATTAAATGTTGATGCAGCATTAGAGGATGCAGGCTCACGTGCACCTTGGTATTCGCGCTCAGTCGACTCTACCTATTTAACCGGTAAACGTGTGTTTGTATTTGGTGATGCAACCCATGCTATTGCAGCAGCACGCGTAGCTTCAGAAGAATTAGGATTTGAAGTAGTTGGACTAGGTACCTATAGCCGTGAATTTGCACGTGAAGTTCGTGAAGCTGCGAAAAAATACGGTATCGAAGCATTGATCACTGATGACTATTTAGAAGTAGAAGAAAAAGTCGCAGAGTTACAACCTGAACTAGTTTTAGGTACGCAAATGGAGCGTCATATAGCGAAACGTTTAGGTCTGCCATGTGCCGTGATATCTGCGCCAGTGCATGTACAAGATTTCCCAGCACGCACTTCACCTCAAATGGGCTTTGAAGGCGCTAATGTTTTATTTGATACCTGGGTTCATCCGCTCATGATGGGCTTAGAAGAACATTTATTAACCATGTTCCGTGAAGATTTTGAATTTCATGAAGGCGCGGCAGCTTCGCATTTAGGTCGTAGCGGTGTTGCGCAGACTACGCCTTCAGTGAGAGCAAAACATGGTGAACAAAATTCCGTAGTAGCGGAAGCAAGTGCAACAACTTCAACTGGTAATACAAATGGCGTTGAATCAATTTGGGCGCCAGATGCAGAAAAAGAATTATCGAAAATCCCGTTTTTTGTTCGTGGCAAAGCACGCAAAAATACTGAACGGTATGCAAAGGAATTAGGCGTGCCCATCATAACGATAGAGACTCTCTATGATGCAAAGGCGCATTTAAGTCGGCAGTAAAGAACTACGAATAGCATAAGTAGCAAACGTCGGACGTCAAGTGACGATCTTTCAAAAAGTTGAAAAACCAACTTGTATGCATAAAGACTAAGGAATAAAAATGAATGTAGCTAACGTACCTATCTCAGAAATCAAGCGCACCAAGCGAGGCGATGGTGAGGGCAGTGTGCAAGTTGAATTAGATCCGAGTATGAAAATCGGTAACGCAAAAGTATTTGCAATTTATGGCAAAGGCGGTATCGGTAAGAGCACAACCTCTTCCAATTTGTCGGTAGCATTTTCAAAGCTAGGCAAACGCGTTTTGCAAATTGGCTGCGATCCTAAACATGACTCCACATTCACACTAACTAAAAAACTCATGCCGACGGTGATTGATGTATTGGAGTCAGTCGATTTTCATACCGAAGAATTACGCGTAGAAGATTTCGTATATGAGGGTTACAACGGTGTGATGTGTGTAGAAGCCGGTGGCCCACCAGCAGGTACAGGTTGCGGAGGTTATGTGGTTGGTCAAACCGTCAAGCTACTCAAAGAACATCATTTACTAGAAGATACGGATGTAGTGATTTTCGATGTATTAGGTGATGTGGTGTGCGGTGGTTTTGCAGCACCTTTGCAACATGCTGATCGCGCATTGATTGTGACAGCAAATGATTTTGATTCTATCTTTGCGATGAATCGTATAGTGCAAGCCATCGGTGCGAAGGCAAAAAATTACAACGTCAGATTAGGTGGTGTAATTGCAAACCGCTCAGATGCAACGGATCAAATTGATAAATTCAATGAGCGTGTTGGTTTGAAAACCATGGCACGTTTCCCTTCCTTAGATGTCATTCGTCAAAGCCGCTTAAAAAAATCAACCTTATTTGAAATGGATGAAACTCCTGAATTGTTGGCTGTGCAAAAAGAATATTTGCAATTAGCAGCAGCATTGTGGGCAGGTACCGATCCTATCGAATGTGAAGCATTGAAAGATAGAGATATTTTCGATTTGTTAGGCTTTGATTAATAAAACGGATCAATCATGAATAGTCATACCTATCAAACGAAACGTGGTCAGCTAGAAGAATATTTCGATCGCACGGCATCCGATGCATGGGCCAAGCTGACTTCAGACGCTCCCGTATCAGGAATACGTAAAACAGTCCGTGCAGGACGTGATCGTATGCGTCAAACCTTGTTGGATTGGTTGCCGCAAGATTTAGTGGGTAGTCGCATACTTGACGCAGGTTGTGGAACAGGTGCATTAGCAGTGGAGTTGGCTCAACGTGGCGCGCAAGTGGTTGCAATCGATTTATCGCCTACGTTGGTGCAATTAGCCCATGAGCGTATGCCACCTGAACTCGCTGGTAAGTTGGAATTTATTTCTGGCGATATGTTGGCGCCATCGTTGGGACATTTTGATCATGTGGTGTGTATGGATTCTATGATTCATTATGAAAAACACGACATGGTGCAAGTATTGAATCGTTTGACTGATCGTACCGCGCATTCAGTGGTGTTTACCTTTGCGCCTAGTAATCCGATATTGGAAGCCATGATACGCATAGGTCGCATCTTTCCACGCGGTGATCGTGCGCCATTTATCGAGCCTGTGTCTGAAAATAGTTTGCGTAGAGCGATAGAGCAAACAGACACACTGCGCGATTGGAAAATCAATCGTACACAAAAAATATCAAGTGGTTTTTATACTTCACAAGCTATGGAAGTATGTAAGACCTGATCCTGAGTAGATGAGGTTTAAAAAGATCTCATGATTGCCACAGAATGATTCTGCATACAGCGATGGCATAGCACTATAAATACGGAGAGCATCATGCACAATTCAGCTAATGAAATTAATTCAGTCGAAGATGCGGCACGCAAGGCTGAGTCCAGCACATTGTTTTCGCCTAAGTTTTATCGCACAGATTATGAGGCGATGAATAAGCTTAATATCGAACCAGTGCGAGCAGAGTGGGATGCCATGATGGCTGAGTATGAGGGCGATAATAATCATGATCACTTTCAGCGTGATGAAACATTTGCTGATGAAGTACGTGAGCTCATGCCTAAACTCACACCAGAATTACGCCAAGAATTTTTAGATTTCTTAGTCAGCTCACTCACTTCAGAGTTTTCTGGTTGCGTACTGTATAACGAGATTCGTAAGCATGTAGAGAATCCTGATATTAAACAGTTGATGACTTATATGGCGCGTGATGAATCGCGCCATGCTGGATTTTTAAATTCAGCATTAAAAGATTTTAATCTAGGCGTTGATCTAGGAAATTTAAAGCGCTCTAAAAAATATACCTACTTCAAACCTAAATATATTTTTTATGCGACCTATTTGTCAGAAAAAATTGGTTATGCACGATATATAAAAATATTCCGTCAATTAGAACAGCATCCTGAAAAACGTTTTCATCCTATTTTCCGCTGGTTTCAACGCTGGTGTAATGATGAATTTCGTCATGGCGAATCATTTGCACTGATCATGCGCGCTAATCCAGGTTTGCTAAAAGGCGGCAACTTGCTGTGGATACGTTTCTTCTTGTTGGCTGTGTATGCAACGATGTATGTGCGTGATCATACTCGTCCTGAATTAAAACAAGCGATGGGGCTAGAGCCTAGTGAATATGATTTTGAAGTTTTTCGTATTACAAATGAAATCACTAAGCAGGTATTTCCCATTATGTTGGATATTGATCATCCAGCGTTTAGGAGTGGACTCGAGCAGTTATTCGCTTGCACACAAAAAGCCAATGCAGGACGTGAAGCTGGTGGCGTTGTCGGCCGAGCACGTCAGGCTTATTGGGCAGTGGCAGGAGCGTTAAAGTTTGTACAAATGTATTTCATTCCGGTCAAATCACATGCTCTGCCTAACACAGTAAAAATGGTTCCGGCTTGGTAAAGCACTAGAGAAATTTATGTCCCAATACGTGCTTCCAATTGCATACACACTGTTTATCTGGTGGTTTTCCACCGGTGTGATTTTGTATTTGGGACGCCTACCGCAAAAAAACTTTAAATGGATCATGCTGTCATTTACGATCCTATTAGCTTTTGCATTAATGGGTTTATCAATTTCAGCTAGTCATACCAGTATTGCTTCAGCTTATTGTGCATTTACTTGTGCATTATTAGTGTGGAGTTGGCAAGAGGTCGCGTTCTTATTGGGTTATGTAACGGGTGCGCGTAAAAGTGAATGTCCTATAGATAGTCGTGGATGGCATAGAGCACGCCTTGCAACCGAAACCATTTTGCATCATGAATTAGCTTTAGTCATGCTAGCTAGTTTAGTTTTTGCAGCATGTTGGAATCAACCAAATCAAACAGGTTGGTGGACATATTTAGTTCTGTGGTCTATGCGTTTGTCAGCTAAGCTTAATTTATTTTTAGGTGTACGAAATTTATCTGAAAATTTTTTACCCAGTCATCTGCGTTATTTACAAAGTTATTTCACACGACGCTCTTTCAATTGGTTAATGCCAGTATCTGTACTAGCAGGAACTACAGTAGCGCTACCGCTTTGGTCTGCCGCATTTGCACAAGTCAGTAGTTATGCAGCAACGAGTTTTTGTCTAGTTGCAGGATTGCTGACGTTAGCAGTGCTTGAGCATTTATTCATGGTGTTGCCATTTCCTACAGCGTGGCTGTGGAAATGGGGTATGAGTGCAAAAGCCTGAGTAGAGCTTGCCAAACTTAAACGCCACAAATCAATAACTAACGCATGAACGAATTTTTTTCTGATACTGGCATCATTGATATCGTCATTGCGTGCACTTTGATTGAGTGGTGTGGACTATGGCTTTGGTATCGTTATACGGGACGTGGGCTAGCACCAATTGAATTGCGTCTTACTTTACTGTCTGGTTTGTGTTTGATGTTTGCCGTGCGTTGCGCCTTATCAGGCTTGCCGCAGTTTTTAGTCATGCTTTCATTATGTGCTGCAGGTGCAACGCATATCGCTGATATACGTCGGCGCTGGAAGTCCTAAACTTATTTTTAGACTGATAGTTATGGCAGTTCCTTTCCCTTTTTCAGCTATCGTCGGACAAGACGAAATGAAACGTGCCGTGTTGGTAGCGGCTGTAGATCCTAGTGTGGGTGGCGTACTCGTATTTGGTGATCGCGGTACAGGGAAGTCAACAGCGGTTAGAGCATTAGCAGCATTACTACCTAAAATGCGCGCAGTTGCAGGATGTGTATATGGTTGTGATCCACAAGCTGGCACACCTTCATGCGAAGAGTGTGCAAAATTAAAAGCCAAAGGCGAACCTAAAAGTAGTTTAAAAGCAGTACCTGTAGTGGACTTACCTTTAGGTGCGACTGAAGATCGAGTGGTAGGCGCACTAGATTTAGAACGCGCTTTATCACAAGGTATTAAAGCTTTCGAACCTGGATTGTTAGCGCGCGCCAATCGTGGTTTTTTATATATCGATGAAGTAAATTTATTAGAAGATCATTTAGTTGATTTATTGATTGATGTCGCAGCCTCCGGCGAAAACATGGTGGAACGCGAAGGTTTGTCGGTACGTCATCCAGCGCGCTTTGTATTGGTAGGTAGTGGTAATCCTGAAGAAGGTGAATTACGTCCACAGTTACTTGATCGATTTGGTTTGGCAGTTGATGTACAAACACCGACTGAACTCGCTTTACGTATAGAAGTCGTTAAGCGACGTGATGCGTATGAAAATAATCCTGATGCGTTCATAGAAAAATGGCAAAAGGAAGATGACAAAATTCGACGTCGCATCGTCGCAGCAAAAAAGAAACTACCTACAGTTAAAGTTCCAGATTCCGTATTAGAACGTGCAGCACAACTCTGTATGGCGCTAGGCACGGATGGTTTGCGTGGTGAATTAGCATTAATGCGTGCTGCACGTGCAGTAGCTGCATTAGAAGGTGATGCGGTTGTAACAGATCATCACTTAAAACAAATTGCTTCACCAGCGTTACGACATCGCTTACGTCGTAATCCACTTGATGATGCTGGATCAGGCACACGAGTGGCACGCGCTGTGGAAGAAATTTTCGCTGCATAAGATCCTTACTGCAGCAATGACTTCCACTTCTTATCCCGAAAGCAATCAAGCAGCGTCTGAACAGGGCTACATAGTGTGGCAACGCGCAGTACAAGTTGCCGTGCTATTTGCACTCGATCCTGTAGGTACGGGTGGTGTGCGTTTGCGTGCCGGCGCTGGACCTGTGCGCGATGTTTGGTTGAACTTACTACGTAATTTATTAGGCGTAGCAACATTACGTCGCATGCCTTTATCAATTACCGATGAACGACTATTAGGCGGATTAGATTTGCCTGCAACGTTAGCATCAGGTCGTCCTGTTTTACAAAGAGGCTTACTAGCTGAAAGCGATGGCAGTGTTGTGTTGTTAGCGATGGCTGAACGACTACCTACCGCAACTGCTGCGCGTTTGTGCGCTGTGATAGATACCGGTGAAGTACGTTTGGAACGAGATGGATTAACCGTGCAATCACCTACGCGATTTGGCTTGGTGGCACTGGATGAAGGCTTGTCTGATGATGAAGCGCTCGTCATAGGTTTGCGCGATAGACTCGCTTTTGATATCGATTTATCACAGGTCTCACCACGTACTGCTTCAGCTGAAGATTTTTCAGAGCACTGGATAGAAAACACCATCAATATTGCTGCTGGACGTAAACGTTTAGCGCAACTAAAAATGAGTGATGATGTTATTGCTGCGATTTGTGGCACAGCCTTAGCATTAGGTGTGGATTCGCCTCGAGCTTCATTACTTGCTATGCGTGTAGCAAGAGCGAGTGCAGCGTTGGATGGCAATCACACTGTCACTGAAGAAGATGCTTCGATCGCAGCGCAATTAGTATTGGGGCCGCGAGCAACACGACTGCCACCCATGGCTGAACAAGAACAGCCAGAGCAACAAGAACCTGAACCAGACGTTGAATCAGAAATTGAATCAGAAGCGCAGCCAGAGCAACATGCTGCTGAGCCAGACACGCCGCCTGAACATGAAAGTGAATCATCACCGCCTCAAGAAGCTACACAAAAATTAGAAGATAAAGTGTTAGAGGCAACGCAAGCAGCGATACCTGCAGGTTTGTTATCGCAACTCATGGAAGGCAATTTTAAACAGCTGCGTGCAGCTAGCGGTAAGTCAGGTGCGCCTTTAAAAAATGGACAGCGTGGGAGACCCGCTGGATCACGACGCGCTATGCCAACGCATGGTCAGCGTTTACATTTAATTGATACCTTGCGTGCAGCAGCACCATGGCAAAAATTACGACGCATGCAAATTAGCGATCCAGTGGCAGCAGCACGTGTACAAGTAAGAGCAGAAGATTTTCACATCACACGTATTAAACAAAAAACAGGAACTACAACCTTATTCGTTGTAGATGCATCCGGATCTTCTGCATTACATCGATTAGCTGAAGCAAAAGGTGCGGTGGAATTATTGCTGGCAGATTGTTATGTGCGCCGTGATCAAGTTGCAGTGATTGCATTCAGAGGAAAGTCTGCAGAAATTTTATTACCACCTACACGTTCATTGGTACGCGCTAAGCGTAGTTTGTCGGGATTGCCTGGTGGAGGCGGCACACCGCTTGCAGCCGCAATTGACGCGGCAGCAGCAATGGCTGATGAAATAAAGCGCAAAGGACAAACACCAGTGATTGTGTTGCTCACTGATGGTCGTGCGAATGTAGCTAGAGATGGTAGTGGTGGAAGAGAAAAAGCGATGGCAGATGCATTATCTTCAGCTGCGCGTATGCGACTATGCCAAGCTGCTGTCTTGTTGATTGACACTTCACCACAACCACAGTCCACGGCATTACAGTTAGCTCATGCTATGACTGCACGATATCTACCATTACCGTATGCAGGTGCGAATGCCATGTCGCAAGCAGTGCGCAATGCATTGCAAGAAGGAAGTTAAATCATGGCACGCTCAATGCAATGGGAAACAGATGGATTGGACTGGCCAAATCGCAAGGTTAGTCGGTTTGTAAATGCGGATGGATTACGTTGGCATGTGCAAGAATTTCCTTCACTTACGGATGAACATAAAGAATCTGCTCCCGTGATTTTGTTATTACATGGCACGGGTTCTTCTTCTCATTCATGGCGTGAAGTTGCACCTTTATTAGCGCTACATGCTCGAGTGGTGGTGCTAGATTTACCTGGCCATGCGTTTACTTCTATGCCGCATGCCACTGAGCAATCGCTAGTAGGTATGGCAAACCATGTTGCTAAATTACTGACTAGCTTATCGATTTCACCGACCATCGTAGTTGGTCATTCAGCTGGCGCAGCAGTAGCTGCTCGGATGATACTGGATCGCGCCATCATGCCAAAAGCACTGGTTAGTTTGAATGGTGCATTGCTTTCATTTAGTGGATTAGCCGGACAGTTTTTTTCTCCCATTGCGCGCTTGTTGGCATCTATGCCATTAGTAGCGCGATTTTTTGCATGGCAGTCTGCGGACTCCGCAATGGTTGAAAGGCTAATAGCCAGTACCGGATCCAAACTCGATGCTAAGGGTCTGCAACTTTATGCGAAATTAGTGCGCAACGAAGGTCATGTCGATGCTGCACTGGCCATGATGGCGCATTGGGATCTGCAGCAGTTACAGAGCGAATTACATAAAATAAAAATACCTGTATGGATGGTAGCGGCACACAATGACTTAACCGTACCGGCTGAGCAAGCTGCACAGGTTGCCAAAGAGTTGCAATTTCCCGAGGTGGTGATGTGGCCTAAGTTAGGCCATTTGGCTCATGAGGAAAATCCCGTACTGTGCGCTCAATTGATACAAAAAATTATGCAAGGATTAGCCAATAGTCCAGCTCCAGAGAAACGACAGCCTGCTGTCGCTTAGCGTATGAAGCAAGAAGTTAGAGTTGAAAGCGGTGAAATTAAAAGAAGTTACTGCTTTTTATTCTTCGCCGCATCTTGCATGGCCTTAGCAGCTTCGGGCGGCATGTAGTTTTCATCATGCTTAGCCAACACTTGATCCGCATGAAAAATACCATCTTCCCCCAGCTTGCCCTGTGCCACCACACCTTTACCTTCTTTAAATAGATCCGGCAAAAGGCCGGTGTAGGAGACTGGTACGCTATGCGCAAAATCCGTCACCACAAAGCGCACATTCAGATCGCTTCCGCTTTTTACTAAGCTGCCTTCTTGAACCATGCCACCGATACGAAATTCTCGTCCCTGCGGCGCAGATTTATCGGCCACTTGGCTAGGGCTAAAGAAAAACACCATATTGCTTTGAAAAGCATTTAATACCAGCATGGCAGCGCCACCAATGGCAGCCACTGCCAGAGCAATCAGCAATAGTTTGCGGTGACGTGGCTTCATTCATTTTCTCCGTCTTGGTTCAAAAGTGGGACGACTTCTTGAGCACGTGCTCGACTGCGTAGTTGCCATACTTCCAGAATCATCACTGCGGCCACCATGGCATAAGAGCCCCAGACATACAAGCCGTAGCCGCCCATGTGTATGAATTCACTGAAGCTATTCCAGTTCATGATTGCTCCTCTAAGCTATCTATCCATGCTGATTGCGCTTCGCGTTCGCGAATCAAGATGCGGGTACGCGCTAATGCAGCCGCAATCGAATACAGCCAAAACGCGATTGCCATGATCAACATGCCAATTAACATGATGCTAGCCATACGCGGTGCGGCAGACACACTTACGGATGCACCTTGATGCAAGGTGTTCCACCACTTAACGGAAAAATAAATGATCGGCACATTCACGACACCCACTAAGGCCAATAAACTAGCTGCACGGTCTGCTCGACGTGTATCTTGAATGGTGCTGTGTAAAGCCAAATAGCCTATATATAAAAACAGCAAAATTAATTCAGAAGTTAAGCGCGCATCCCACACCCACCATGTTCCCCAAGTTGGTTTGCCCCATAGCGCACCCGTCCATAGTGCTAAAAAACACATCAGTGCACCAGTCGGAGCGAGTGCACGTGACAGCATGAAAGCCAGTCGTGCATTAAACGCGAGACCAATTGCAGACCAAAAAGCCATCGCCACAAAAATCACCATGGACATCCAAGAAGCAGGAACATGAATGAAAATAATGCGGTAAGACTCGCCTTGTTGGAAATCAGTAGGCGCAATGAGTAAACCTATGGTCAGACCGACGATAGCCAGCAATGTGGCAAGCACAGTGCACCAGGTAACAAGAATGCCAGCAAGCGGATAAAAACGCTGAGGAGCGGCATATTTAAACCAATTCATGCGAGGAAATTCCTTTCTTGAAAGTGCGCTTATTCTAGGGCAATACGACATGCTGCTGCAGTGGCGAGTGGCGCCAATGGAAGAGCTAACAGCAATATTGCACCTAGCAAAGAGAAATGGGCGGTCAAACCTAATCCGGCATTCGCAGCATCTACTGCGCCAGCTCCAAAAATTAATACAGGAATGACTAGCGGCAAAATCAAGAGTGAAAGCAAAGTGCCTTGTGATCGCACGCCTAAAGTTAATGCAGCACCAATTGCACCTAGCAAAGTCAGAATTGGTGTACCTAAAAATAAGGAGAGCGCGAGTATCCACGTGCTTTCAAGCGACATACCAAATTGCATGGCTAACAGTGGTGAAAGTAAAGAAAGTAAAAAGCCACTGCATAACCAATGAGCGCAGACTTTAGCTAATACAAGTAAGGGCAGAGGCGTAGCAGAAAGCAGCATTTGCTCTAAGGTGCCATCAGCATAATCTTCACTAAACATACGCGCCATGCCTAGCATGGCTGAAAGTAGTGCGGCGATCCATAAAACACCACTGGCGATTTGTTTGAGTAGTGTTGCTTGAGGCCCTATACCTAAGGGGAACATGCTAGCGACAATGATGAAAAATGCGAGCGCCGCAAAAGTGTCGCTACGCTGACGCAACACGAGTTTTATATCGCGTTGAAATAAAGCGAGCATGCCAGCCCAGAGGCCAGAGCTAGAGGCATTTGGCGAGAAACTCTTGCTTGATGATGAGGTCATAAAGCTAAGGTCTTTTCATGAATGCCAGATGCCAGCGCTACGGGCTGATGGCTAGTCAATATAGCGCTACCGCCTCTCTGACAATGTGCGCTGATTTGCTCCGATAGCCATGCACAGCCGGTTACATCAAGTGCATTGAAAGGCTCATCCAAAATCCACAGTGCGGGCGCAGCAGGAAGGGTAGTGCGCGCAAGATGCACACGTTTTTTCTGACCTTGTGATAGCTGCCGGGTGGGCATCAGATCACGCCCCTCTAATCCAGCTGCTGCTAACGCTTTACGTGCTTGAGCAGTTGTGATGCTACGACCCGCTAAGGTTTCGGCAACCTGAAGATTTTCAATTGCAGTTAAATCCTCTTTTAACCCGCCAGCATGGCCTATGTATAAAAGCGAACGCGCATACTGTTCACGTACTTTACTGATTTTTTCATGATGCCAGCGGACTTCACCTGCTGTTGGTTCGAGTAAACCGCACAACATACGCAGCAAACTGGTTTTGCCCGCACCATTTGAGCCAGTTACACGCAACAGATCACCAGCTAGTACTTGGGAATTAATCTGGCGAAACAATAAACGTGATCCACGCACACAGGCCAACTGAGTTATTTCGAGCATGATTTCTAGCAGGGATGAAATTGCAAGGTTGGCTATGAAGATGTCAATTTTACTTGTCTATTGCCTTGCTGGGATTATTGCCACCAGAAATCATCGATTCTTATTCATATTGCAGGCCAATAAGCTGCATTGATTCGCCTGAGCAAATCATTCATGAAATGGCAGGGCTAGTCACTTATTGCGGTCATGATCTATAACAGATATTGATTACAGAAAAAGTGTCTAAATTACTTGACACATATGTTTGCCAACTGTAATTTACACCTTCACTGGGCGATTCTGCCTTGAGCGGAGGAAATATGGATAACAGCAAGCGTATCGAAGCGGCACTGTTGGCGGCAATTGAAGCACAAGAAGGTGCAGGCGGCCCACCTAAACTAGCTCAGGCAATTCGTCATGCCGTGTTTCCTGGCGGTGCCCGTATACGACCACATCTGTGTTTAGCGGTAGCACAAGCTTGTGCAGCCGATGACCTCGACCTAGCTGCATCTGCGGGAGCAGCCATAGAGTTATTACATTGCGCATCTCTTGTGCATGATGATTTGCCTTGTTTTGATAATGCCGCTACCCGTCGTGGTCGTCCTTCTGTATTTGCAGCTTACGGAGAACGACTAGCTGTATTGGCAGGTGATGCCTTAATTGTCACGGCATTCCAAAGTGTGGCTGCCAGTGCGGCAACGCGTGCCGAACGACTGGTTCCCCTGATTAAAACCATTTCCGAAGCAGTCGGTGCGCCGCATGGCATCGTGGCAGGACAGGCTTGGGAATGTGAGCCACGTGTAGCGCTTACAGAATATCAACGCGCAAAAACTGGTGCGTTATTTGTTGCAGCAACCGCTGCAGGTGCTCAGGCAGCCGGTGCTTCAGCTGACCCTTGGCGTGCTTTGGGTGAATGGTTGGGCGAGGCTTATCAAGTAGCCGACGATATTCGTGATGTCGCTTCCGATCCAGAAACCTTAGGTAAGCCAACAGGACAGGATGCTACTCATGGCCGTCCTAGTTCAGCAGCTGAATTAGGTCTTTCGGGCGCGATTCAATATTTCGATCAGTTGATCGCTTATGCAAGCGCATCAATTCCTAGTTGCCGTGGTTCGGCGCAATTACGCACCCTCGTGAGGGCGGAAGCTAAACGTCTGGTGCCAGTAGAAATGACGCGATTAATTGCGCCAACTGTCACCCGCATCGCGGCTTGATACTTGATGATTAGCGCTAGTTTGTTTTGGTCCGATCGCTTACTGGGATGGCGTGATCGCCTACTCGCCAACCCTGCTTTCTTAAGAGCAGCCTCCGGTTTTGTACTAACCCGTCCGATTGCGCATAAACGCGCAAGGGAAGTATTTGATCTGGTGGCCGGTTTTGTGTATTCGCAGGTGCTAGCGGCATGCGTAAAACTCGATCTGTTTGCCAAGCTCGCGAATGGTCCGCAAAGTTTGGCAGTGTTGGCACAGCAAATGGATTTAACGCTAGAAGCTGCAGAGAGACTATTGGCTGCGGCACAGTCGATTAAGTTGGTTGAAAAACGTGGCTTAGATGCCGATGGCAAACCCCGCTATGGACTAGGTGTACTAGGTGCGCCCTTGGTTGGGAATGAAGCAGTACTGGCCATGATTAAACACCATGCAACGCTTTACAACGATCTGGCAGATCCAGTTGCCTTGCTGCGTGGTGATGGACCTCCACCAGAATTGTCTGGCTACTATCCTTACACCGCTGACAACGCTCCCACCAAAGCTTCCGAGCTGAGCCCAGAAAAAGTGGCCAGCTATTCGCAGTTAATGGCGGCTTCACAACCTTTGGTTGCGACGGAAATTCTGGATGCATTTCCACTTACGCGCTTTCGTAGCTTGCTTGATGTGGGCGGCGGCGAAGGGCGTTTTCTAACCAGTGTGGCCGCACGAGCGCCGCATTTAAAACTCACTTTATTTGATTTACCTGCCGTTGCGGAACGTGCACGGGCGCGCTTTGCGACTGCCGGTATAGCCGATCGAGCACAAGCAATAGGCGGTAATTTTCTTGCTGATACCTTGCCTACAGGAGCTGATATTGCCTCCTTAGTTCGCGTCATACATGACCATGACGATGAGCGAGCACTAACTATTTTGAAATCAGTACGTCGCGCTTTACCTGTGGGAGCCACCTTAATTTTGGCCGAACCCATGTCAGGTACGCGCGGAGCAGAAGCCATGGGCGATGCGTATTTTGGTTTTTATTTATTAGCCATGGGACGCGGTCGGCCGCGTACCAAAGAGGAATTAAGCGCATTAATCGAGGCCGCAGGTTTTGGTGGTGTGCGCTTATTGCCAACCAGAATACCGCTACAGGTCAGGTTATTAGTAGCGCAGGCAAAGTAAAAATATATAGACGAAAATAAATGTAAATAATACTTGACAGTATTTTATGTAAGTCTAGAATGACACCATCCCTAAAAGCCAGGTGCAACATGACAAACCTGCACGACGAGACAAATCACAGCACGACCATTACTCCATCAAGGGGTGAGGTTTGAACGCGCAAGCGATTGTGCTGGAGCAGCCCTTGCAGCTTAGCGTGCGCGAGCTGCCATTAGTTGCGGCTACCGCAAATGATCTCGTGGTCGACATTAGCTGGAGTGGTATTTCTACCGGTACGGAAAAATTACTATGGTCAGGCCGTATGCCTACCTTCCCTGGCATGGGCTATCCCTTGGTTCCTGGTTATGAGTCAGTCGGACGTGTGACACAAGCGGGCGCCAGTACAAATTATAAAGTTGGTGAAATGGTGTTCGTGCCAGGTGCTGCATGTTTTGGCGATGTGCGCGGCTTATTTGGCGGAGCTGCTTCACGCGTTGTCATTCCAGCGTTGCGCGCCATGCGCATCAAAGAAGAGTTGGGCGAACAAGGCACCTTATTGGCACTAGCAGCAACTGCGTATCACGCGCATTCATCACCAGGATTAACACAGCCTGAACTCATTATTGGCCATGGCGTGTTGGGTCGCATGATGGCAAGACTTGCAGTCATAGCGGGTGCAAAGCCAGTTGTGTGGGACACCAATCCTGAGCGTCGCACCGGCAATATTGGCTATGACGTGATTGATCCTAAAGACGATACACGCACTAACTATCGCTGCATTTGTGATGTAAGTGGTGATGCAAAATTACTCGACACCTTAATCGCGCGTTCAGCATCGAATTGCGAAATTGTTTTAGCTGGTTTTTATGATCAGCCAATTTCATTTGCCTTTGCGCCGGCATTTATGCGCGAAGCACGCATACGTGTAGCAGCACAATGGAAGCCACAAGACTTGCAATCAGTTTTAACGTTGGTCGAGTCTGGCCGTCTCTCTTTAGAAAACCTCATTACCCATCGCAGCGCGCCCGATCAGGCCGATGCTGCTTATCGCACTGCCTTCAGTGATCCGAACTGTCTGAAGATGATCCTCGATTGGAGAAATACAAAATGACGCATTCGATACCGGCTACTGCAACAATGAAATTCATGCAAAAAGAAAATTTGCAAACAGAGAGTTTGCGTGCTGAAGCAGCGATCGATCCAGATCCAGTTGCAACATCACCTGCAACCAAAGAAACACAAATTATCGCGATCTATGGCAAAGGCGGCATTGGTAAAAGTTTTACCTTAGCGAACTTGTCTTACATGATGGCGCAACAAGGTAAAAAAGTTTTATTGATTGGTTGTGATCCTAAGAGCGATACAACTTCATTATTGTTTGGTGGTCGTGCGTGTCCCACCATCATAGAAACATCTTCAAAGAAAAAATTAGCTGGTGAAGCAGTTGCCATTGGTGATGTGTGCTTTAAGCGTGATGGTGTGTATGCAATGGAACTCGGCGGCCCAGAAGTTGGTCGTGGTTGTGGTGGTCGCGGCATTATTCACGGCTTTGAATTGTTAGAGAAACTCGGCTTTCATGAGTGGGGTTTTGATTACGTGTTACTCGACTTCTTAGGCGATGTAGTGTGCGGTGGTTTCGGTTTACCGATCGCACGTGACATGTGTCAAAAAGTGATTGTGGTTGGTAGTAATGATTTGCAGTCCCTCTATGTCGCTAATAACGTTTGCTCAGCAGTTGAATATTTCCGCAAGCTCGGTGGCAATGTTGGTGTAGCAGGCATGGTGATTAATAAAGATGATGGCACGGGCGAAGCACAGGCCTTTGCTGCACATGCAGGCATTCCAGTTTTGTCAGCGATTCCTGCGAATGAAGATATTCGTCGCAAGAGTGCAAGTTACGAAATCATCGGACGTCCTGATAGTCAATGGGGTGAGTTGTTTGCAACCCTCGCACAAAACGTCGCAGATGCTCCGCCTGTAAGACCTAAGCCAATGACACAAGATGAATTGCTAGGATTGTTTGCATCCGATGTAGTGGGTCGTGATGTGGTGTTAGAGCCAGCGACTGTGTTTGACATGGTAGGCAAAACAGAAATCATCAAAGAAACCTTGGAAGTGGTGTACGACGAAGTTTAACCAAACGGTTAAATCCAGAGAGCGAATATCATGAGCCATCCCATCATTCCTATCGTAGCTAATCCCGACGCTTTAAAAAGCGATGGGCACGGCTGCCATTCCGGTAAAGATGAAATGCTTGCCGCAGCACGTGCAGCAGGTAAGAGTGAGGCATTAGATCAATACGCAAAAGATTATCCCAAAGGTCCACACGATCAACCGCAGAGTATGTGCCCTGCGTTTGGCTCATTGCGTGTTGGACTACGTATGCGTAGAACCGCAACAATTTTGTCGGGCTCTGCTTGCTGCGTATATGGATTAACTTTTACTTCCCATTTTTATGGTGCGCGAAGAAGTGTGGGTTATGTACCGTTTAATTCAGAATCATTAGTCACTGGCAAACTGTTTGAAGACATACGTGACGCGGTACACAAAGAAGCGAATCCAGATTTATATGACGCTATCGTCATCATCAATTTATGTGTACCTACAGCGAGTGGTGTACCACTACAAATTCTGCCTAAAGAAATTAATGGTGTGCGTGTTATTGGTATCGATGTCCCAGGCTTTGGTGTACCTACGCATGCAGAAGCAAAAGATGTCTTAGCAGGAGCGATGCTGAAGTATGCGCGCACAGAAGCGATGGCTGGTCCAGTAGCAGCGCCTCGTGAAAAGCGCAGTGATAAACCAACCATCACTCTGTTAGGTGAAATGTTCCCAGCTGATCCAGTTGTGATTGGTATGTTGTTAGAGCCTATGGGTTTAGCAGCAGGTTCAGTTGTGCCTACACGTGAATGGCGTGAACTTTACACAGCATTGGATTGCGCAGCAGTAGCAGCGATACATCCTTTTTACACTGCAAGCATTCGTGAATTTGAAACGGCAGGTCGTAGCATCATAGGTTCAGCACCAGTTGGTTACGACGGTACAGAAAACTGGTTGCAAGCAATCGGTCAGCAATGCAATGTAGGTCAAGACAAAATTGATGCTGCAAAAAATCGTTTTCTACCTGCGATTAAAGCAGCGCTTGCAGCGAAACCTATCAAAGGTCGCATCACCATGTCAGGCTATGAGGGCTCAGAATTATTAGTCGCTCGTTTGATGATTGAAAGTGGTGCTGATCTGCGTTATGTAGGAACAGCATGTCCACATACCCCTTACAGTGAATTAGATCGTCAATGGTTAGAAGCGCGTGGCGTACATGTGCAATATCGCGCATCACTAGAACAAGATCTCGCTGCAGTCCATGAATTCAAACCGGATCTCGCAATTGGTACGACACCGATTGTGCAAGCTGCAAAAGAACTCAGCATCCCAGGTTTGTATTTCACCAATCTCGTTTCAGCCCGTCCACTCATGGGGCCAGCTGGTGCAGGTTCATTAGCAACGGTGATTAATGCAGCGATAGGAAATAAATCACGCTTCGATGAAATGAAAGCCTTCTTTGGTAATGCGGGTGAAGGTGATCGTGCAGGTGTGTGGGAAGGTGTTCCAGTAGGGCGTCCAGAGTTTCGTGCAGAGACACGCAGGAAAATGGAAAAGCTAGCCAAGAAACGCAAAGCTGAGGAGATGATCTGATGTACGTCATCGACCACGACAGAGCAGGTGGATATTGGGGCGCAGTGTATGTCTTTACTGCGATCAAAGGCTTACAAGTCATTATTGATGGACCGGTAGGTTGCGAAAATTTACCTGTCACATCCGTCTTGCATTACAGCGATGCATTACCTCCACATGAATTACCGATAGTTGTAACCGGTCTCGCAGAAGAACAACTCGGTCGCGAAGGCACAGAAGGTTCGATGAAGCGTGCTCATGCCGCACTCGATCCTGATTTACCTGCTGTAGTTGTGACTGGTTCTATCGCAGAGATGATAGGTGGTGGTGTCACACCTGAAGGCACGAACATCATGCGCTTCTTACCGCGCACCATTGATGAAGATCAGTGGCAGTGTGCGAATCGCGCAATGTTTTGGTTGTGGAGTGAATACGGCATGAAAAAAGTGCCGGAACGCAAACCATTTGCTGAACGTCCTGCAGGTGAGAAGCCACGCGTTAACATAATAGGACCTAGCTACGGCACCTTCAACATGCCGAGTGACTTAGCTGAGATACGTCGCTTAGTACAAGGCATTGGTGCTGAAATCAATATGGTGTTCCCATTAGGTAGCCACCTTGCTGATGTATCGCGTTTAGTCGAAGCCGATGTCAACATTTGTATGTATCGCGAATTTGGTCGCATGTTATGTGAAGCTTTAGATCGTCCTTATCTACAAGCGCCCATCGGTTTACACAGCACTACAAAATTTTTACGCAAGCTCGGCGAATTATTAAATCTCGATCCCGAGCCATTCATTGAACGCGAAAAACACACCACCATTAAACCTATCTGGGATTTATGGCGTTCAGTCACACAAGATTTTTTTGGTACCGCTACTTTTGCAGTAGTGGCGAATGAAACCTATGCGCGTGGATTAAGACATTTCTTTGAAACAGAAATGGGCTTGCCATGTAATTTCGCTGTCTCACGTATAGCCGGTGAAAAAACCGATAACGAAGCAATTCGAAAACTAGTGCATGAGAAGCCGCCATTAGTGATGTATGGCAGCTATAACGAACGCATGTATTTAGCTGAAGGTGGCAGCGCTTCCCCTATGCGCCCCACTTTTATTCCTGCATCTTTCCCAGGCGCGATTATTCGTCGTCATACCGGAACGCCTTTCATGGGCTATGCAGGCGCAACTTATTTAATTCAAGAATTTTGTAATTCATTGTTTGATGCGTTGTTTCATATTTTGCCTTTGGGCAGTGAGATGGACAAAGTCGATTCAACCTTAGCGCGTGGTCAACAAACCCATAGTGAATGGGAAGACGAAGCCAATGACTTACTCAATGAATTAATCAGCACTGAACCAGTGTTAGTGCAAATCTCAGTGGCTAAACGTTTACGTGATCGCGCTGAACGTGATGCACGCAAAGCCGGAGAAGAGCGTGTTTCAGCAGAACGTGTAGCCCTAGCGCGTGAAGCAATGCGCATAGGAGAGCCAGCATGAATGACATGCAGGCTAAACAGATTGGACGCAAGGCGAATGAATGCCCGTCCCACCTAATGTCGTGGCGTCATGCTGCGGCTGCCTCGGTTGCGCGGGCGTTGCGCACAACGGGCCGTAAGGCCAATTTGAAGGAGCGTTCTCATGGCTGATAGGAAGAGCATCTCCGGTCTGACTGACGAAGAGGCGCAGGAATTCCATGCGTATTACATGCAAGGCATGGTGGGCTTTACGGTAGTTGCCGTAATCGCACACATCCTGGTATGGGCATGGCGTCCCTGGATTACCTGATCTCGGTTAGCCAATAAGCGAAAGGAAAAACTGTATGACTAATTCACCTCAACATTTTGACAAGCAATTGAAGGATGCATCTGTATCTTTTTGGCTCGTCTTTTCATTGGGCTTTGTCCTAATTTCCACCATTGCGCTAGTCGGAACGATGACTGGTTTGCCATGGAGAAGCTGGTTGCCTGGTGCAGAGAGCTGCAAGTCCGTGTTCGGCGGTGTGCTGGCTGCGGTTTATTCGATCTTGTCTCAAACATCTTAGGGAGTAGGAACCATGTGGAGAATATGGCGCCTTTACGATCCTCTACGAGCCATGGTGGTTCAGGGGATTTTCTTGTTTGCCTTAGCAGCGATGATTCATCTCATCTTGTTAAGCACAAACAAATTCAATTGGTTGGACGGTGCAAAAGGCGCAGCAACTGCGCAAAACGCCGCAATGCCGAAGTAATCCACTTTGCAGTGGTGGACAGGGTTGTATTAATCGATACAACCCTGTCCTTTACAGAATATTTGAAGTTGGCGCATAGCGCGAATTTCGTAGGGAGGCTCGATTATGGCCATGCTAAGTTTTGAAAAAAAATACCGCGTACGAGGCGGCACATTATTAGGTGGTGACCTGTTCGATTTCTGGATGGGTCCCTTCTATGTTGGTTTCTTCGGAGTGACCACGATTTTCTTTGCCTTCTTAGGAACGGCGTTGATTCTCTGGGGTGCTTCGCAAGGACCAACTTGGAATCTGTGGCAGATCAGTATCGCGCCACCGGACTTATCGTATGGCTTGCGTGCTGCGCCGCTGATGCAAGGCGGGCTGTGGCAACTGATCACGGTTTGTGCGATTGGTGCGTTCGGCTCTTGGGCGATGCGAGAAGTTGAAATTTGTCGCAAGCTAGGCATGGGCTATCACGTACCGTTTGCCTTCTCGGTAGCGATTTTGGCTTACGTCACCTTAGTGGTGATCCGCCCCGTCTTAATGGGTGCATGGGGACACGGCTTCCCTTACGGGATTTTCAGTCATCTGGACTGGGTCTCTAACGTGGGCTACCAATATCTGCATTTTCATTACAACCCAGCGCACATGATTGCGGTGAGTTTCTTCTTCACCACGACACTCGCTTTATCCATGCATGGCGGTTTGATTTTGTCCTCTACTAACCCTCCCGGTGGTGGCGTAGTCAAAACACCTGAACATGAAGATACTTTTTTCCGCGACATCATAGGTTATTCAGTCGGCACACTAGGTATTCATAGATTGGGCTTATTCCTAGCGCTGGCTTCGGTACTGTTTTCTGCGTTGTGTATCGTAATTTCTGGCCCATTCTGGAGCCGAGGCTGGCCTGAATGGTGGGGCTGGTGGCTCAATATGCCGATCTGGCACTGACATTAAGCCAAACTGGAGACCAAGATGGCTGACTATCAAAATTTATTTACGACTGTTCAAGTTACCGGACCCATTCATCATGGTGTGCCGCTACCACCGGGCGATGAAGAACGCTTAGGCGAGCCTATGATTGTGCATTTGCTGGGTCGCCTCGGCAATGCGCAAATCGGACCGGTTTACCTCGGTGGTCTGGGATTGATTTCTTTAATTCTCGGCACGCTAGCGTTCAATATTATTGGCTTGAACATGCTCGCTTCAGTGAACTGGGATCCTATCCAGTTTGTGCGCCAGTTATTTTGGTTGGCTTTAGAGCCACCTGCGCCAGGTAATGGACTAGGACTGGCACCGCTGAATCAAGGTGGTTGGTGGCAGATTGCAGGTTTATTTTTAACTGCTTCCATGTTGTTTTGGTGGGCGCGTGTTTATCGCCGTGCACGTCAACTCGGTATGGGAACCCATGTCGCTTGGGCCTTTGCTGCAGCAATTTGGTTGTTCCTAGTCTTAGGTCTAATTCGTCCAGTCTTAATGGGAACATGGGGAGAGTCGGTACCTTTCGGCATCTTCCCGCACTTAGATTGGACTGCTGCATTTTCTCTGCGCTACGGTAATTTGTTTTACAACCCCTTCCACGCTTTATCGATTGCCTTCCTGTATGGATCAGCCTTGTTGTTCGCCATGCATGGCGCAACAATTTTAGCGGTCGGTCGTTATGGTGGCGAACGCGAGATTGAACAAATTGTGGATCGTGGGACAGCCTCTGAACGTGCCGCTTTGTTTTGGCGTTGGACCATGGGCTTTAACGCCACCATGGAATCTATCCATCGTTGGGCTTGGTGGTTTGCGGTGCTGTGCCCCTTGACCGGCGGCATTGGCATCTTGCTGACCGGCACGGTGGTGGACAACTGGTATTTGTGGGCCATGAAACACGGCGTGGTGCCGCCTTATCC
>JAIXOW010000218.1 GCA_027486615.1 Oxalobacteraceae bacterium
ATATATAAATAAAAAATAAATGTTCACATTAAGTTTGGAATATCAATCCAACCAAGCATTTTCTAGCGATTCACCCAACCTCCACATACAGGGAAAATTTGACCTACAAAACAATTAGCATGCTCACTTGCTAAGTAGGCAACAAACATAGCATCTTCACGCGCACTGACTAAACGTCCCAGTGGAACTTCACGTTTTAGGCGGTCTTGAAATGCAGGGTTGGCTTGAACCTCAGGCGGAAAATACGTAGGGTTGTCGACAAAATTCTGGGCTATACCGTTAACTTGGATTTGCTTTGAAGCGAGCTCAATTCCAGCAGCTTGTATAAAAGCTAGTTGAGCACCACGAGCCGCACTATAAGTTGATGAACGCTTTATTCCACGTAAAGCTGAGGCGCTACCAATCAAAATAATCTTACCCTGACCTCTAGCAAGCATTTGTGGAAGAACTGCCTTAAATAACCTAGGCATGGGATCAACCATGTGGGAAAAGACATTATTCCACTCATCATCATCAATATCAGACACAGCCGTAGTCGGTGCTGGAATACCCAAATTAAGCAACAAAATATCAATGACACCTGACTCTTGGATCAATTCCGCAGGGCGTGAAGGATGATCTAAAGCTCCAGCATCAGCCAATACTGTCGCCCCAAGTTCTTTGAATACTTCACATAAAACTGGCCCCATGAAGTCATTCGACTGCGTAATGAGGACTCGTTTCTGAGAAAAATCTAATGGATTCATTTCATCTCCAATATTTTGGTATAGCAACTATGCCAGAAGAAAAACAAATACGGTAGCCCTTAAAACATTAAGAAAATTCGTTTAATCCCATGTAAATACTAAGAAATAATCTCACTAAATTTCCTATAAGGAAAATATAAAAGTCAAACATTCAAAAAATATGATCGATTAAAAGATATCTCATATAAAAAATGAGCGTTCAAGAATGAGCTGTTACTGATTAACGGCAATTATATGTACGTAATGTTCATAATCAAATCATGAATCATTGATTTAGCCCATTATGAAATGATTATTCTTGAGCTCAAAAAATTAACTACGGAGATAACCATGGACAAAACAACAGGAATAAACAGGACTAACACATCAAATCCTTCACAATCAAAAAATCAATCAAACCCAACCAATGAAGCATCATCAAAAGAGAAAAAACCTGTATTAAGTAGTAAATTAGATGGGCTGCTAGATAAAACAGATGATCTATTAAAAAGGGAAAAAGCCTGGAAAAACGATAATTTATCCAATGAGGCAAAAGATAGTTTTCAAAAAACTGCTAATTTAATAAAAACTAAAACCAGTGATAGTCAGGTAAGTGCAGCAAAAAGAAAGGCATTTTCAGAATCAGAGCAAGTCAGTAAGCAGCAGAGGGAAAAATTTGGAGAATTATTAGAGCTAGCTCCCTTATCTGTATTAAAAGAAATTACAGAAGTAAAAAATTTTTCTATATTAAATCCTACAGAATTAAATGAAGTATTATTCACAGAAAATGCATTCGCAATTTTCAAAAATACCGATGAGGGAAAACTCTTTGCAGCTAACTTGCTAAGCGCTATAAATAAAAAATTATCTGAAATGGAGCCGGGTGATAAAGGATTAGCATTAGTATTAAGATTCCCTAGCTGCTACAACAACATAGGTCATATCGCCCTGGCTTCTATCTGGAGAGACCCTGAAGGAAAACTAAAATTAAGCATTTGCCATCAAGAGAGTGTAATTCCTCATATAAAAAATAATGGTGATGGGAAGCCGCAAAAAATAGAGTCATACACAGGAATTATCTATAACACTCTCGATACATCCGCTCAGTATCCCAATAACATCTCCCCCGTTATTGAATCAATGAAACTATGCGGCCCTCCCTCTGTTCTTGTATTTCCCTGCCCTTACCCAGAAAATCTGGAGAAATATACAGCGATGATGAAAGATACAGTTTTTGATTATGGTGCAGCTGATCCTTGGCGCATGCCCGATGATAAAAAAATTTCGAAAAATCTACCATTTCAAACTTGCTTCAATGTTACCCAGCGTAGTTTGGCGGTTTTGTATGGATTTCCTATTAATTACAAATCCACTTTAGCTGGAAATTTTGACGAGTTATCAAAATTTGCAGGTGTAAAAGAAAAAATAACGGAAAAATATGTAATAAGTAAAAATGAATTTGTGAGTAGAGAAGAAATGAAAAATCTTATTGAAGAAGCGAAAAAAAATCCTGCTAGTAGAAATAAAAGATATGAAAATGTTATAGGCGTGGGGTTTGTGCAAGTTGGTGAAAACTGGATCGATCCAGAAAATGCAGATGTAAAAGGTACTACGCAATCAAAAAAAGGAAGGGTAACTATTCAACCTGGCAGTACAACATTTAGTTTGCCGAATGAGGCAGTAAAATTTAAATTTGCGACTGAAAATAAATTATTGGAAAATTTAAAAATCAATGATCCACATAACAAACTAGTGATTAAGGATAAAGTTTATTCATTAGATGATTTGAAAAATATGCAATTAAAAGCGATTAGCAATAAACCTTTTGTTTTTGATTATGTTTATACAATAAAAAATAGTGGAAATCCAAATCAAGTATTAATAAGTAAAGCAAAACTATAGACAATTCATAGTCATAATCAGCATGTATTGTCTAATATTCAAAATTAATCTGTAATCTTCATTATCATCAGTTGGGTCGTTTTTATCGTTAGACCTGACTGATGAATATTCTTGTTGTTCATAATAAATATTATTACCGCGGTGGTGAAGATACAGTCGTCGATGCTGAAGCATCGCTATTGCGTCGTAATGGCCATAAAGTCTTGATTTATAGTCGGGACAATAAAGAGATTGACACAATCTCCACGCTCCAATTAGTGCTTGATACCTTTGCATCTACAAGAACCATAGATGATATCCAGCGGATTCAAAGAGAATTTAAGCCAGATATTATTCATGCGCATAATATTTTCCCCTTAATATCCCCTTCTATATATAAAATTTCAAAAAAATTACATATCCCAATTGTGCAGACCTTGCATAATTTTAGACTTCTGTGTCCTCAGGCGATGTTATTTAGAAATGGTAAGGCATGTGAGTCTTGTATAGGTAAGATTCCATGGAGAGCTTCGCTTTATCATTGCTATAGAAATTCCTTTGTACAATCAAGTTTTACTGCCATTGCTATAACAACGCATAAAATTCTAGATAATTGGCAACAGTCTCTTCATCAATATATAGTCCTCAGTCAGATCGCTAGAGATAAATTTATACAAGGTGGTATTCCAATTACACAATTAAGTATTAAACCTAATTTTGTTGAATCTACCCGAGTGCCGAATTGGAGTCAGCGAGAAAGAGGTATTTTCATAGGAAGATTATCCGTAGAAAAAGGACTAGATGTATTAGTCAAAGCCGTTGCTTTATTAGATAAAATAAAAATTGATGTCTATGGTACTGGACCTTTAGCTGATTTAGTAAGCACTGCATCAGGTTTAAGAAGTCTAGGTTTTCATCTGCAATCTGCTTTGATTAATCGTTTACATCAAGTCTCGTATTTAGTCATGCCAAGTACTGGTATAGAGAGTTTTGGCTTGGTAGCCATTGAATCATTTTCTTGTGGCACGCCAGTTATTGCTAGTCGCCATGGAAGCCTAGCTGAGATTATCAAGCATGGAGAAACAGGGCTATTGGTCAAGCCAGGAGATCATCAAGAATTAGCCCATGCAATAGCCTGGGCAGAGGGTCATCCTGATGAGATGAAAAAAATGGGTCAAGCAGCTTATAACTATTATTTAGAGCATTACACACCGGAATCGAATTATAAAATCCTTATGAAAATATATGATAAAACCATAGCTGAATTTCAAAAAATAAATCAATAGTAAACACGCTATGATTTAAATTTAATTTATAAAAAATTAAACTGCAGTTAACTGCCCAGTTTGATAATCATGAATCGCTTGTTTTATCTCAGTCACTGTATTCATAACAAATGGGCCGTATTGAACTATAGGCTCATGTAATGGTAATCCCGCTAGTAATAAAAAACGTACGCCTTTATCATTTGCAGTAATTTTTACAGATTCACCTTCAGATAAAAATACTGCGCAATGTGTTGTTAAAGCAGTTTTAGCAATATTAGCGTCACCTTCAAATACATAAATCATTGCATTTAATCGTGCATCCACAGGAAGCTGAATCGATGCACTAGGAGCGAGCGATACATCCAAATAAAGCGGCTCCGTAGTCAGCCCATAAATTGGTCCACGCAGTTGTTGCTGATTGAATTGAATTTCTCCAGCAATGATCTTGATACGCCCACCCTGTTCCAACTCAAGTACTGGAATCTCATTCGGTGCTATATCGCGATAACCAGCGGCTTTCATTTTCTCTTTAGCAGGAAGATTTATCCATAATTGAAAACCGCGCATACGCCCTTCCTCTTGCTGCGGCATTTCAGAATGAATAATCCCACGTCCGGCAGTCATCCACTGCACGCCCCCACTTTGTAAATCACCTTGATTACCTAAATGATCTTCATGGCGCATATGGCCATCTAAAATATAAGTTACCGTTTCAAAACCGCGATGAGGATGTGATGGAAAGCCTGCTATGTAATCTCCTGGATTATCAGAAGAGAATTCATCAAGCATAAGAAAAGGATCAAGACGTGTATCTTCACCGCATCCTATGCTGCGGCGTAAGCGCACACCTGCGCCATCAGACGTATTCATTGCTGGGAGAATGCGGGCTACAGTTCTTAAGTGTTTGGAATCAGACATAGGTAAGTCACTAGCAAATAATAATTAAGTATTTTACCTGTAGTTATGATTGAAGCGGATCGAATGAAGGAGATTCAGATTTATTCTAAATAATAAATTAATGAAAAACAGGGCTTGTTTGTTGTCCATTTTTTAACAAGACTTCGAGTTTTTCTGGCTTTAACCCTTCGCTAAATAAAAATCCCTGCAATAGATCACACGTGGTTTTACGAAGATAAGCGAGCTGCTGAGTTGTTTCTACACCTTCTGCAACAACTTTGATATTTAGATCAAGTGCTAGTTTAATAATTGCAGAAACAATTGCACCACTGCTTTGGTTATCTGGGAGTTCATGAATAAGCGACATATCTAACTTCAAGACATCTATAGGAAAATCTTTTAGATGGGAGAGAGAGGAAATGCCGGATCCATAATCATCAATACAAATAGAAACTCCTGTTTTTTTAATCTCATGCAGAACCGTGCTTTGCTTTTTAATGACTGATAGAAGAGTTTTTTCTGTAATTTCTATTTCAATAAAATTAGAAAAATGCGGATTTTTAGTCAATAATTTTTTTAATGATCGCATATAGTGCGGATGATGCAGTTCAATTTCAGAGATATTGAGAGCGACTTTTTTAATCGGAAGATTAAGCGCAGTCCATTTTTTTATTTGCTCGAAGATAGATTTTAATACCCATGCTCCAATTTTTTCACTTAATCCTAACTCTTCACTAAGGTGAATAATATTATTAGGATCGACATCCTTTAAATCTGGATGCCGACAGCGCAGCAAGGCTTCAGCACCGTAGACATCAAAACTATGTATTTCAATTTGTGGCTGATAAACCAACTCAAAATCTTCTTGCTCTATAGCTAAGCGTAATTGTTGATGCTGTTTTTCTTTAATCAGAGTTTCACTCAGCATTTCTGCAGAATAAGCACGATAACAATTCCGTCCTGCCTCTTTAGCACGATACATAGCTAGATCAGAATTCTTCAATAAATCCGTAGAGTTTTTTCCATCCTGTGGATAAATTGATAAACCAATACTGGCACCAATTTTTACAGTTTTATTTTCAATTTGTATAGGCTGACATAAATTTGCGATGATGCTGTTAGCGATTGATCCTGCGGTAGAGATGGATTTTAATCTAGTCAAGATCACTACAAATTCATCGCCACCTAAACGAGCTACCGTATCAGTTTCACGAATACACTTGATTAAACGTTGCGCTATGATTTTTAATAACTGATCCCCTGCATGATGACCGTAACTGTCATTCACAGTTTTAAAATGATCAAGATCGATTAATAATAAGGCTGCGCGTGTATGATCGCGGTTCGCATGAATTAAGGTTTCATGTAATTTTTCTAAAAATTTTGCACGATTAGGTAAGCCTGTTAACGTGTCATGATTAGCAAGAAAATAGTTATTTTTTTCAACAATATGGCGCTTTGTATTGTCGCGCACGATTTGCACAAATCCTTGTAATTTGCCTTGTGTATTTTGTAAGGCACCCATCATGCCTATGCACCAAAATCGTTGCCTATTTTTTCTTACACACCAATTATCATATTCAACTCTTCCCTCTGCTATGCATTGTTTTATCTTTAACTGAGCTACATTGTTTTGATTATCTTTAAGTGTGAAAAAGGTAGCGATATTTTTATTTATGATTTCATTTTCTTGATATCCAAATATTTTTTCAGCTCCAGGATTCCAGCTGATCACATTCCCCTCTTTATCCAACATAAAAATAGCATAATCGAGAGTGCCTTCAATCAGCATGTGGAATACCAAGCTTTTAAAATCTTCACTGGATAACATTGATTGCATCTCCTTCGCCATTGAAGTGTTCGTTCAGCAATGTATTAACATTGCCTTAGTCCTGACATTATTAATAAAAAGAAAATAAATAGGCGAAGTGTCAGACCGAA
>JAIXOW010000325.1 GCA_027486615.1 Oxalobacteraceae bacterium
CGCTCTCATGGAAGTTTTCAGGTAAAGAAAAGTCTTCTTTCTAAATCTTCTCATCTGCAGTTGTTTCTTATTCTTTGGTCAAAATTTCACCTCAAGTCAGGGTCAGGATCTAGAAACACAGATTAGAAAACCTAACTCGCCTCAGACTCAAACTCAAATATCTTGATTGAGATTGTGTGTTGAGTTCTAGTCCTCTCTTATGTGAAAGTTTTAACGTTAACGTTTTCATTTTCACTCTCAAAAACATTTTACTTCACAATTCTTCTCTGTTTTGAAAAAATATTGAAATTGGATGTGAAAGGAAAATTGTAGAAGTGAAATACAAGAATCTGAGACTTAGAGTTACACTCCTCATCAGTGTCCTGTCTTTTCTTTCTCATTATCTTCTCATTTTGAGAAGTTTACCTTGAAAAATTTTTACTAGTACGATTTTGTGTCTCTGTGAAATCTTCTTTTTGATTTCAAAATTTTACTCTTTCAATTTTACGTCAAATTTTTGGTCTTCCTACTCACAAAGATGACCATACAAAAAAGAATTTTAATCCTCATATTGCACATGGTGTGAAGTCGTTTTATAAATAATTTTGATAAGAATTATGATTTACTTTTTAATTTAAATGTCTCAATTTAAAAAAAAATCTATTCCGCAATACTTAAATCATGGAAAAGCTTAATCTCTAATTATAATCTTATCATTATTTTATGAATTGAAATTTTTTCCTACTGCACCACCTAGATTTTTATTTTAATAGCCTTTGCTGTTGCTGTTTCCTTAATCTTGATCTTGATGTTTTTGTCTACATTTGAATTTGAAGAACAAGAACGAGAACAAGAACGATGGAAAAACTATGAACATCCATGTTTGAATCCCCGGTCTGTCTATTGCTAGGATTGATCCTGCACGCGTTTTATAATAGCGTGTGCGTATGATTAATCCCTGTAGTAGCTGGATTAGGTATCATTATAGATTTTATTTTTACTTTTGCGCAAATATGTTGTAAATAACATGAAAAAACAACGTCAACGTTTTAAACTGTTTTCGCGTTCGCTTAGACCCTAAAATATCGATAATCATGTCAAGTCTTAGAATTTTTAACTGATTGTTAAAATTAAAAATGCTAACGCTAACGCTAACTTCATATTTATAGAGGAATTTAGTGAAAAATTTTTTCACTTTCAGATAATTTCGTTGAAATTTTTTTACTTTCAATCACTTTTAGGGTTTTGGAAATTTTCCCTATCATTTTTAGGTTTTGAAAATTTTCACTTTCACTTTTAGGTCTGAGACCTAAAAATGAAAATTTTCAGGTTCAGGGAAACCTAAAAGTGAGACAAAATTATCTGGAAGTCTTCTAGTTTTACCCTCAATTGATATTTTCTTCATTCCTCGTACGGATTGTTGAAAAAGAAAAGAAAAAATATTGAAATTGAGTTTGAGTTATCTAACTCCTTAATCTTGATGTTTTTGTATATTTTCTGGAAAACAAAAGTTTAACAAGTTTTGATGTAACATCTGTCAATACATTGCAGAATAAGTTGTGAAAGAGCAAGAACTATTTCCATAAATGCACCCATCCAATCGAAGAGGATGGATAGCTCAGCGGTAGCGTCACCGAACAACTCAGACTAAACACATCTAGCTCGGGTTCGAATCTCCGGTCTGTCTATTGCTAGGATTGATCCTGCACGCGTTTTATATATAGCGTGTATGATTAATCCCGGTAGTAGCTGGATTGTGTATCATCATCAAATGAAGACAGTTTTTATTTTTACTTTTGTATTAGACTGGAAAACTCGAGAATGCAAAATAAGAATAAGAATAAGGATAAGCTCTTTTCTGTTTTCTGAACTTCGTCAGGATAGTATAGAAGAGGAAGAGATTATTTTTATGCTATTTGATTTCTTTGCTGTTCACGGAAAAATCAAGAGCAAAGGTCTATGTATGAAAACTTAGTGAAAAAATTTTTCAGTTCAAGATAATTTCTATTTCTCACTTTTAGGTCTGAATTTAAATACGGAAAATTGGTAAAAAATTTTTACTTTCAGATAATTTTGTTGAAAATTTCTTTCAGATAATTTTGTCTTGCTCTTGCCACTTTTTAGGTCTGGGTCTGTTTTTTCCACTTTTTAGGTTTAGGTTTAGGTTTATCAAATAATTTGTAGTGAATAAATTTTTACTTACCTTAGTTTTTGAATTTGAATAGAATTCTCTTCTTTCCGGATTTTCTCTTTCTTCTCATTCTCATCCTCATCTCATCCTTACTATTTTTCACTGATTGTACTCTTTTCACTTTCACTTTGCGAAAACTTAGTCTTAATGATAATTTTGTTTTTGTCTCACTTTTAGGTTTCCCTGAAAATTTTCAAGTCCTAAAAGTGATAGACCTAAACCTAAAAGTGAAAATTTTCAGGAAACTTAAAAGTGAGACAAAATTATCTGAAAGTAATGTCGCATTGGAAATTATGGTAAAGGATTGGGGAGGAAGAGGAAATAAGAACTGAAACATGAGAACTGAAACATGGGGTCTGATATTATCAATCAGTCAAATTCTAGAAGTTGTTGTTACGTCTGCTAAGTGAGGTTAATGTTAATCGTCTGAAACTTTAGACAAACGCGAGAACGGAAAATTACTTTGTACTTTTAGGTCTGAATATCAAAACTTAGTTTTTGTGAAATTTTTTTTACTTTCGATCACTTTTAGGTTTAGGTTTTGAAAATTTTCACTTTTATGTCTCACATCACTTTTAGGTTTTGAAAATTTTCAATTTTAGGTCTTCATGTTCATGTTTTAATAATAATTATAACATAACTGAGAGAAAAAGTAAAAAATTAGCATCATTGTTTTATTTTTACTTACTCTTACTTTTTTGAAGACTTCCAGATAATTTTTCACTTTCAGATAATATTGAAAAAATTAGTTAGTGAAAGATAAAGATTTTTCACTTTAGTAATTTCGTTGAAAATTTTTTTACTTTCGATCATTTTTATATTTTGAAAATTTTCACTTTCAAAAAATATGAAAATTTA
>JAIXOW010000324.1 GCA_027486615.1 Oxalobacteraceae bacterium
ATTTCATTATGTTTTCAGAGCTTTTTTTAAAAAAAAGTGTTTTTATTAATTATAAGAATAAACTTAAGAATGTAAATAAAAACATATTTTTAATTATATTAAAATATCAAACTGTTTTTTTTAATCATTTTAATTGAAATCACCTACTAATAGTTAACAAATTACACACTAGTCCTTCCCAATTTTTTTTTGGTTGTTTATCACAGTAACACCAATTTTCTTTGTACGGCCTCCTAATTCAGGAGGCTCATTACCTACTAAATATGAAAAGGATTAGTGAAACTATTACTGTGAAAATTGTTGAACAATCTTAAAGCCGTAAAAAGCCGCTTTTAACGCGGCAAAAATCGTATAAAATCGGAACTTTTATTGTGCATAAAGTTCGGAACATTTACATTGTATTTAAAACACACAACCTCGAAGTATAACATAAGCCAAAAATTTACTACATAATCCCAATTGCACCGAAAAATAAGCTCCACCCCCTCAAAAAAACGAATTTTTCAGTATCTATGGAAAAAATTTATAACATAACTTGACAACTTTCACAGATTTAAAGGTGTTTTTGAAAACAGATGAACACAAATACTTATTTATATCATAGATTAACATCTTTACATCATAGCAAATGTATAAAGAAAAAAAGTAAACAAGTGTGGGTGCGCATTATCCCAAAACTGGTCATATCATAAAATGTATGCAGTAACAGCTGTACCCAAATGTGTTCATGAACTTTCTAGGCCTACCTTTGCCTCAGGTGGTTTTTTTCTCTCTATCTTTCTTTTGGCCTGAACAGCAGGCCTACAAGGTTCATCTGCGACTCTAACACCGGTGCAGTGATAACCTCCCCCCTTTATGAAGTAAATTCGTATGCACGGAAAACCGTATATACTACTCTCTCTCATCAGTTGTGATATTGTGTTCTGACAGATTATAGTTTGATAATTGAAAAAATGGGTGACGAAGCAACGTTTGATTCAGCGAGTGACGAACACTACGAACAAATCGAATGTGATCCTACCTACACCCCCGAAGACTTGATAACAATAAATAGACTGTCCTGGGCCCATAAAAGTTTAGGAACGACCACAACCAAGATTATGACCCATGTTAAATTTTTGACAAAAGCTGTCAGCATTATCACTTTGTTGCTGGCAAGTCAAGGCGGTGTAGATGCCATTGGTCTTATTTTAGACTATCTCACCCCAAAAGAGCTGATTATCGTGGCAGCAGCTTCTGACAACCTTCTTATGTGTTTTTTTACACCAGAAAACAAATATGGGAAAAAACTCGAAAATTGGATAAGAGCAGAATTTAAAACCGAACCAAATATGACCTATCTTTGTTCTCTCCCAAACGGTCAAGCCTTAAAAAGAGAATTGAAGCTTTTCAATATGTCTCACAGCATTGTCCATACGGTTGACGATTTTTGTAACCTTCCTATTACTCTGCCTAAAAATGAAGTAAATGCGCAGTTCAATCCTGTCTATCCAATTGTAGCCCTTCACCAACGAATTGTATTTGAAAGTCTAAACATATTAGCCTACTCGGGAAATATAAGAAAAACCTACGGACAAACTTTATTTCAAATTTTGAAATGTGCTCCATACACCATAAAGTTTTTTTCATGGAACAGTACAGGCTCCTTTTTACTAGTAGCCACAACCAGAAATCCAGGCTTCATCATTAAATTTTCAATTTGTACGACTTTTTTAAAAAAAAATATTTTTTTGTTAAGAAATGGACATGACTAATATCACATTTCAAATTAAATGAATTCAACCTAAATATTTCTTTTGACGTCTTAAAATTTTGAAAATGATTAATTTGTTAAAAATGTATTATTTTTGTTAATTTGCAGATCATTTTATTCCTGAAAGAGGATTTCATCAACTAGAATTTTCAACCCCCCTACCCGACACCTACGCTTCGTTGACGAGCTCACATCTGTGGACGTCTTCTACTTCTTTTTGTTTTCCCCTCTACGATGGAGACTATCAGCAAATTGCAATTACTCACACGGATAAAATCAAGATGACTCTTTGTACGGTTGAGCTTTGTGAAAAAACAGAAACCTATAAAATATCGAAATCATGCTTAAATCATTTAACAGAACAAATTTTCAATTGTCTTTCGAGAACGGTTTTCGTTAAATTTCTAGGACACTTTTGCACAGTTCCAGAAAGTTCTTTTTTCTATTTTCTTTCTCATTGCAATGACAATCACGAACACAGCAGATTATTAATTGTAGATAAAAAAACTTTGATCATAAAATCTTTTCTAGATATTTCGGGAAACGTTAGGTTTTTACTTCCAACAAATTGCGAAATATACATAGCCAAAGTGATTGATACGACCGTCAATTTTGATACCAATTCTATTTTGACCAATGTCGTAAACTCCTCCAATCCCTTTTCATCATTTGAATTTAAATGTTCGTTTGAGTTTCCTTGGAGAAAAAAAGTGGGCTCCACAATGATCATGTTAGAGAAAATTGATTTTGACGGACAACATTACAAAATTATTACTGAACTAAAAAATACTGTCAAACGCTATTCTCTGTCCCCCACAACTACATTTCGAACCGTAACAAGCACCAGAATTTTTCTTGATGTAGTGGCCTTTTCCGATAAATGCTCCTACACCCAAGATTTTTTATGCATCACTAAGAAAAACGAAACTTTTATCATTAGTCGAAACCATAATTTTCAATTTTTATGTAACTGGAACTGCAACTTCGAATACAGAGCTCCTGCGTTTTTTCATCCCACCTTACCCCTTGTTTTATCAAAAACTGATTTTGGCGTATTCATGAAAATATTACTTTTATCAACGGCCTCATCTGCCGAAACTCTTCAATATCCTAAATTACCCTATAATTTTGAATATAAAAAAAGTATCGTTTGGCTTGACAAATCTTAAATTGTATAAAGACTCTATTTGTCAACTCTTTTTACTGTATATTGTGTGGGTATTCGAATAATGAATTTATCAATAAAATGACAAAAAAATTTCATAAATCGTGTCAATTCATTTTTTATTTAAAAAGGTTAAATTTCATTCAATTAAAAAGAAACTTCTCTTAGTTTAAATGTGTGTGAGTCATAATATTCATTACTTTTTACGAAGACGTAAAAGTAGAAATCCATCTTCATTTGTGCTAGTGATATCAATCAAAAGGGTTGTCATCAAAGATTATTAATAGGTGTTGAGCCCCACCCTTTCAAAAAAATGGAAAATTGTTTGAAGTCCTTGTATTCTTTTGACGATCCTGATGATTGGTATCGTTGTGACACAGCATGCCTGTGTCACAAATACTTGACCGAAGAAAAAAAATGTCCCACTTCAAAAGTGGTACACTCATATTGCCTCCACTGGGTCACAGCCCTATGGAAATCGGCAACCTCATCTACTTTGAGGGAGACAACACGCTCGCTGCCGACACTGTCGGCAACAAGGCAGATGCCGACACCGTCAGCAAGAACAACCAAAAAAATCTGGTCATCGCTGTTGTACACAACAGCAACAACGACAACAGCGCCAACGACAACAACACCAACAACAACAACAACAACCCAATTTGAAGGCTCTTATGATGAATATCATCTGCCAATCGTAATGTATTTTTGAAATTACACTTTTCGTATATTTAATTCATAATTATTATTATATTGCTGACGAGTTATTACCTAACCTATGTATTTAATTCATAAATGTTATTATATAGATGCCAAGTAATTACCTAATCTATGTATTTAATTCATAATTGTTATTATATAGATGACAAGTGAAGTCGCATTTTGGATGGCTGTTGTTGCCATCCTTCTTGCGTTGATCGCTTACGGAGTGATGTTCTTCCTCCATCGAAAAATGCTTAACTACACGATCGTAAAGTTTTTCTTTCTTAACCAATAAAAATTCAATCATTATTAATCAAAATATTTATTTAATTTTTTTC
>JAIXOW010000226.1 GCA_027486615.1 Oxalobacteraceae bacterium
AATGAAAAAGGAAATCTCATTAATTGCAATAATGATTCACACTGCATGTGCAGGAAGTGTGAGACATTAACCCTTTTACAAGTCATACTATGATTTCGTTTCATAGGATTGGCCCCAACCCATGTTGCAAATGAGCGAAAAACTTATTTCCAACAGGTTGCGCTAAAACAGCAAAAGCTGTGAAGCAATAAAAATATCTAAGTTAGTCAACGCTATAAACGTTAACTTGACTAGATATGAAATTTAACAACGTTGAGAACGAAAACTCAATGTTTTTAAATTATTTGGCGTCAATTAGTAAAGCAAACACTATTTACGTCACAATAGGCAAAAGTAGTCATTTTGTGATCTACTTATATCTTATACCTTGAATATCATTCTTATAATTAATCTAAGATATGAATGTAAAATATCTCTGATTCATAAGAAAAATGGACATTCTATATTTTATAGGATTGGCTCCATGAGAAAATCATATTAACCTCAAAAGGGAATCAACCAAAGAGTTGATCATTAGTCATGGACTACTTTTGATAAGTTAATTAGAAAATCTATTTTTCTCAAAGGAAAAGAGGGAAATGATTTTTATGGCAAGCTGAGCTCATTTGTGAAATCTGTGAGAAAGCCATATTTCACTGATTAATGATCTTTTATCTATTCATCCAAAAAGGGTGTTAAGATTTGCCCAGTAAACACCGTCACAGGAAATTAAATCTGTGCACGTAATGTCACTTGTTGCAAGAGTAAAAGAGATAGTTTAACAACAGACGTTGACCATTAAACTTCTTCTTGAAAAGTGCTCTGCGAAATAGAATGAAATAAAAATACTTTGAAATTTTTGTGTGCAACAAATAACGTTATCTAGAGATAAAGGTCTCCCAAGACTGATGTCTTTAAGAGACGATGTCTCAACAAGTTCATCTTCGAGTAAGGTATCACAGTACCCCAAAGAGATGGTGTTACTTCATGCAAATGAAGCAACAGCGTTGCTAGAACCAACCCAATGGGAAAAGCAACTTGAGGCTGAGGAAGCAGAAATAAATGCATCCCCTCCTCCTTCTCTCTTTTACATCGAAAATGAAAGATGTAAAAAGAATGGAAAACGTACTTTTGAATTCAAAGGTATGACATTCAAAAATGATACTATCAATAAATATAGTACCATTAAAAAGAACAAGAGTTACAATTTGTATAACCCTGTTCAACGAAGTATTTCGGATGATATTGAAGCCATGCGAAATATTCGTGTTTCCGAATTTAGCCCAAAATCTAAATCTGGAAATAAAAATAAGCCTAGATGGAATAGAAAACATCAAAGCGAAATTGATGAAGACCGAAGTATTTTATGTACTTGGTTCGAAAATGGGATCTTGGGTAAAGCTCGAGCCCCCAATTGTCCGAAAAGTTGTGACTCGGACGACATTTCTGAATATGCTGACAGCTTTAAGCCAGCAAATGTCAGAACAGCCACCCTAGGTGACTTTATGCCTAACTCAGTAATGAATGAAATTCCTGAGGAGCATAATATTTTGGAGCTTGAGGGCAATGAAAACCCTGAGAGTAGCCAAGATATCAGTTGGGATTATTCACATGTGAATGTTCTAACTTTTGCGACTGATGATGTAGGAGATAATCCTAATATTGATGTCACTCAAAGTCAAGTAGATAGTAACTACATTGACGAAAATAGTATTGGACTTAATACTAATATTAGAAATATTAGTACCGAAAGTACCAACGAAAACAACGATGGAATCAAAACAAAAGATCCACTTTGTTGGCATGGGATTAAATACCAAGCCGAACGACTTTCTGAGCTACTATATAGTGAATCAGGAATGTTGCTTGAAAAACTGCCTAAACGAAGAATTTATGCCTTCGCTAATGCAGTGAGAAAGTTTGGCGCTGCAATTAAGCACCTGCAATGTCAAAGTCGTAACGATAGAGAACTCAATTGTACGAGAGATCGTTGTTACTGGCAACGAACAATGGTTCGTGAATTTAACAATCGTGAGAAAAGAGCGTCAAACCGCACTTTAACTCAGGTTGATGATTTGGTTTCATTTGAAATCAAAATGGCTGAAGTTTATAGTCCCAAAAGTAGACTTAAAGCCTTGCTTGGAGACGCATATGACCCTAATGATACAGGTAGATGCGTTGAGCACTTTCTTACTCTTAAGTATAAGAAAGCGTTGCAATCTTTGGAAGATGTAAAATCTAAAGATTTTAACATGATTTTAGATTTGTTTGCAGATTGTGTATTTGCAGAAATCTATGCATTCCTTAGGTCTCTACCAGAAAAAGAGTCCCAACAACTAAGGACCTGCGTCACGACTTTCAAAGAGGATATCTCGAATATGCGAGACGTTGAAAAACACGCGCGAATTACTGAACAAAAGCGTAAGTGTAGCAATTTCTTTAGACTTAAAAAGTCAGAAAGAGAGAAATTGTTTTCTGACAACGAGTCAGAATGTTTAATTAAAGCTGAGCCGATTAAAGCTAAGCCTTTAGTTAAATCCGTATCATGTCAGACTGATAATATTGAAGTTATCGATCTTGATGTACCAGATACACTAAGCTGGCCTAAATTGCCTGTAAAGCAATATAGCGATGCTGTTAAGAACTCATATGTTTCGCCCGAACAGTTAAATGATACTGTGGATAGCGAATGTTCTGTTTGTAATGACCCACATTACAATTGTCTTGATAAAAATGATGAAATGAAATCATATTTTGAAGACTATGTTAAAACTCTTGTGGCCGGAATTGTAAAAAAGGACACAAAGGTTGGAAACCACTGCTCAGAAAATGACACTGATGCTAGTGATAATAAGGTTTTGCCTGAACAACCAACTGTTCGACGCAAACTCCCTTATCCCACCTATGAAGAGATGAAACATCTCCTCCCGACTAGAAGTCAGGAAGAAAGAGATGCTATACTTCAAAAGGTTCTCAAGGATTCAGAAGCCCGTTTTAAGGCTTGTGGTCTTGATGATAACTATTCAGAGGATAGTGATTCAGTTTTCGATAGTGATAAAGAACTTGATGAAAACTTTGATAATCGCCCGGAAAATATCGATGTTTCTTTATACGAAGAAGCTAAGACAAATCCGGATATATACAATCAATACGCAATGCTAAACATTGATGAGGTTGACAGTAAGGTTACTATTCGTAAAAACGAAAAGAAAACCATACCGCAGGTCATCCCTAGATGCCTGAAAAGAGAGACAGGTGATTACAAATCTGCCCCTCCTTCTCTTTCTACTGTTTCAGAAATAATTAATGAAACTGAAGAATTGAAAACGGAATAATTTATCATGGATTATAAAACCAAAGATATTTTCCGCGCTCCTAAGAGCATTCTTAAACACAAACCTGTGTTTAGAAAATTAATTAGTACAGAAAGAACTCAATTGGAAGCAATTGATTATAATTCTGCACTATGTCTGCAAAAATTAGAGTCACTCTTGAAATCTGCAGATAGCCTAATTGTTGGCACAAGAATTTACAGTGATAATAAAGAATTTCTTGTAAATCTTGTTAATAACAGGCATGTTGATATTGTCCGACTAATAAAGGCCAATATTGAAACTGTTAGGCTGATATGTACGATGGATCGTAACTATCGAGCCGGATTAAATAGTGCACCTAGATTAAAAGGTCACTTTGCATCCACTAGTCAAATTAATAGTTCAACTAAGAATTTGCCTATCCCTTGCGACCTAATTAGAGAAATAAATGATCTAAATTACGGTGGCTCGCGGAAAACAATTCCGTCGTCTGAACATAATTTTAGACCTATGAGCATGGACGAAATAAATGAAATTATTTCGAACACTGCCAAACATTTTGATAATACTTCTCATGGTATCAATCAAGATGACTCCACTAAATCTGAATTATTCATTTACCAAATAAATGATCCTTCAGAGACGAATATGGTATTTAAGGAAGAACATCCTTTAATCACCAATGACGTCAGATGGTCAGACGCTGCTATAAGTACAGTTAATGACATTAATTGCCCAGTTATCGAACAACACGATAATTTGAGTAATTCAGAGTTTTTCAATGTTGTAATTTCTACTCCTAATAATTATAGAAGGGACGAAATACAAACTTATTTGAATACTCTTAATAAAACGGAATCTGTTGGTGAACAGAATTACGTTTCTGAAATCATGTGGTAAATAATGGATTATAAAGTCTTAATTGTTTGCATGATTTGCTGGAAGGCCTATGTAGCCGAAAAGCCAGCCAGTCCTCCTGA
>JAIXOW010000229.1 GCA_027486615.1 Oxalobacteraceae bacterium
AAGAGGGGGGAGGGAAAAGGAAAAAGGGAGGGGGGGAGGGGGGAGGGGGTTGGGGGCTCTTGTTCCTAAAAACCTAAAACCCCCTCCCTTTTTCCTTTTCCCTCCCCCCTCTTCTACGAGCTTTGACAAAACTCACCGCTGGATGGATACAGCGCAGCGGCGTCGTAGTAGCCAACGTGATTCGAGAGATCGCCGTCGTCAACGAGGTGAGCGTTGTTTCGATAACCCGGATCGTCCTCGCACCCTCGGGCGATGGCCTCATCTTGACCTCCGGCCTCGCTCCTTAGAATAGTGCACAGACCGCTGAAAATGAAAAATGAGATGAGAAAAATTGCTTTTGGTGATATAAATAAATAAATTTATAGATAAAAATTTGTTGGTGTTTACCCTCTCATGCCGTTGCGAAGGAGACGGTAAACTTGGCTGTTGTTGGGAAAGAAGGTGCCAATGTGCTGCTGAGAGGCCGAGGACTTGAGACCGGCCAGATTGCTCAAACTGGAGATGGTGTACTTTCCAGTTTCGACAAAGTCGATTCCCACATAAGTCTTCAAAGTTTTTCGCCATTCTTGCGTTGCTTTGTACAAGATGAGAACGTCCAACCGGAGATAGGCTCTGAGGTAGTCTCCTAGATTACGACAGTTGGCGCTTTCAAATAATCTCTGAGCCTCGGCAATTTCTTCAACGGTGATTTTGTCTCCGCCCGTCAAGTCGGACTTCCAACTTTCGGGATCTGCCGGCAATCCGGATCGAGTGAGCACCTTGACCGAGGTTAAAATTCCAAACGGAAAGTGAGCTTTGGCTTGCTCCAAATTAAAGAGTCTGCCAAAATTTCGCAAATTGGTAGAGGGGGCCAAGAGCTTGGTGATGTCACGAAACGATGTTCCGTTTCGAGTTTTGATGTTGGAAACCTTGTTTCCCCTTTTTTCCATTTTGGGACCGTACCCTTTTTCAAAGAGATAGGGTACCAGGTAGCTCTCCAAGAGAACGTGATCGTAGCCGGAGCTGAAAAAATATTTTTTCAAATTATCGCCTTTGTATAAAACACACGCATTTGTCTGAAAATTTTATTCGTTGATTGTTGCTTGATAAAGATAAGTAAATTATTTAAAGTAAATGTTTTCTCACCCGTAAAAGCTGAATACGGTGTATTCGGTGATGAGCTTCAAGAGTCTCCTCTCCAGCTGTCCGGGAAAAGAAGATACCCAAGCCTTGGTGATGCCAGTCATGTCTGATTCAAAAGCCGGATTCTTCAGTCGCTGTTGGTCGACCCACTTGGAGTAAACTTCAAAGTGAGCGTTCTTGTATTCGGCAATGAGACCGAGGAGCGGAGCGGCAATCTTTAGTTTTTCATTTTTTGCACGATTTCGTAACTCCTGCACGTGCGCCCAGTACTCTCTCATCATCTGATAGATTGATTCTTCGGCGTCCGTGGAGGCCTGAAAAACTTTGACGCAACCCAAATCCAATTCGTCGAGGTGAGCAATCATGATGGGCTTTTGAACTTTTTTAAAGTGTCCTTCTAGTCGAGCTCCGTCGACAACGCTGTAATTTAACCCTCCTCCTTCTCGAACGGGTGGCTCCAGGTCGACGCTGAGAGTCATGGACTCAATGTCCATGGAGGCAACCGAAAGCTTGCAAAGTTCCTCGACGGCAGCCAAATTGCTTTCCGTGTCTGCACCCAAAAGTTGAAGCAAGTCAGAAACGTCTAGGTAGTAAGAGCAAAGTCTTTCGGGACCGTCGACATTCATGTTGAGATCGAAAACGTCTGAACGACACGTAGAACAGTCGCAAACTTTGACTCTCTTGTATTTCGGCTTTTCTACTCCGCCATTTAGTTTTCTTTTTCTAGCCTTCTTTTCCGCGTCCAACTTTGCCAAAGCCAATCGTCTTTCTTCCAAACTCACGATGGGAATGGACGCAAAATTATTGGACATTGGTTTGTCCCTCCTCGAGCTCGACTTGTACTGCTCAATTACTTCTTTGCGAAACTCGTCAAGCAAGAGACAAGCGTAGCTCTGACCGTAGAAGCAAACGGCTAGCTCGATCGAGTCCAAATCGATCTCGGAGACGGAGCCGGATCCGGAGGGGGCAACAATGCCCAAATTAAAAAAATAAGAAAATCTCGGTTGCACTCTTCGACTAAAGTTCCGCACTTCCTTTTGATTAAAGTTGCTCTTGCAAAAATTAACGAGTATCACTTTAATTTTCCAAAGGTCGTAAAGTCGATCAACAGAAAAGGCCAAATCCAGCATGGTGGGAATGGGAAAGCCGGGTGCCGACAATTTCAAAGTTCGGGAAAGTAATCCTCCGTAGTCTTCCTTCCACCACATGAACTGAGTTGTCTCCGGTTTGGCAAAAAAGTATGATCCAGACATGAAGATGGTATCCAGACTTGCGTCAAACTTGTAGAGTCTGCGCTTTACGGTCAAAACGTAGTACAAGCAAGGAGCCGAAAATATTTTTTTGGATCTGTGACGCACCGAATGCGGAGACATGGAAAATCCGTCTTCCCTGGAAGGGGGACACTGCTGACTGAAGCCTCGAAAGTCGTGATAGATCTCAAACACTTTGAAACCGTCGTCGTGAGCGTAATACACAACAATGTCTTTCTTGACGGCTTTGGCTAGACGATTGAGATCGGTGTGCGAAGAGAAATTAAAATAAGCCGGATCTTTGGAAGGCTCCTTGAGATTGTACATTGTGTTTCTAATTTTTCTCTCTTGATTTGGTCGCGCCTTGAGACAGGAAAGATTAGAATCCTCGTCGACAAGAGTAAAAGGAAAAAAGTATTCGGCGTAAACTTCTTGACCTGTTCGCAGCGGATCGCAACTTGACAAGAGAGCCTTGGAAAGCGAAACTTTTCCATTTTCGGTTAAGTCAATTCCCCTTTGAGTCCACGCTTCGGCCGGCTGAGAGATCGGCCTTCTTTCTGCCACCTCCCCTGTTGCTGACAGTGGACGCGACATCGACATACCGATAAATGAGATAGACAATGTTGATGAATTTGTGTATGCTCACCGCGGAGGACTCGAAAGCTCTCCTGTGTTGACGCAGCAGAGCTTCGGACTCAAACTCTGTGGGAATGTTGTCGACGTCAGAAAGAAGTCTGACCAAAGTCGTTGTTCCGTACTTTAGCTCAGGAGCGGCTCCCGAAATGTTGCCGGCTCTGTGATCGTGTCCGTAAAAAACGGAAAATGTAGGTTTGCTTTGATCGCTCTGATTTGTCAAGATTGCGTTAAAAGTAACAACAACTTCAAAGCCGGAATCGCCGCTAAGAGTGTGCTCACGAAAAAGATCGAAAAAAACTCGGCGAAGAGTAGGTCTAATGATGGTCGAGTCGAAGCGAAACCGAACGGTAGTTTGCAACAGACTGCCAAAATTAAGTCCGGCAATTCTTGTGGCTCTCGTAGTAATTGCGGGTTCTTCGGAAAGCAATCTTTTGTGATGGTCGAGCAAAACTTTTTCGCTGTTGTAGTAGGCTAAATTTCGAGCTGCAAATCTCTCTCCCGATCTAAGGGTACCTCTTTCCATTTCGAAAAATTGACGCAAATTAAAAATCAAAAAAGAAAAAATTACCTCTCACACACTTTTATCTGTGCCCACTTACTTTATCAAATCGATGTCGTCGTCGTCGTCGTTGTCGGTGGTGCTCCCGCTGTCGCAGTCCAAGTTGTAGGAGTAATTAATGATTTTATAATTATCTCAACTCAATCTCTTTTTCGCTTTCTCTCTTTGTGTCTCTCTCTCTCTCTCTAAACAATTTCTTTCGCGCAATAAAGAGAGGGTGCGTGAGTAGGTGTGGGTGAGGAAATACGACCGACGCGAGAACGCTCTCTCTAAAGCTAAAAAATTGACGCACTAGGGTTGAGTCAGTTGATTGAACAACACATCTCGATTTTTATCCATCTCTAAAAATGGCCTCAAAAAAAGCTCAGGTTCAGTGGGGAAGCAAAAGCGACTCCGAAGGCGAAGAAAAAAAATACAAAATTGATACTACTTGGATGATGCCCTTGGAAGTAAAAACTCTTTCCAAGTGCAAGTTTCTGATCAAGGCAGGGAACAGAAACTACACGCTCGACGGGTCTGCGAAAAATGGGGGAACTTCGGAAGCGTCTCTCAGGAGAAAATACGAGTAAGTCTATTTTTAAAATCAAAAATGTGTTATGTCGTAAATAATTTTTTAAAAATTTAGCTCCTAAAATGGTTTTTTTAATTTTTTTCAGAAAGATCTACGCTCTTGGAGGTTACTTCTTTCTCCTCCACCTCATCGACTGGAGTTCATCCTGGCATCCGGAATCTAAAATTATCATGGACATTCCAACCGCTGTGGCCTTCTTTTATGAAAAGAAGGAACACACGAGAAAAAAAGTGTTCAGGATGAGCCAGCAACTTGTGGATGCCTGGAACGAAATGTACGCTGGAACAAAAAACGTAAGTTAAACTACATTTTTTTTCGCAAAAATATTTTTTGATTTGCAAACTATTTTATATATTTTTGTTTGATTATATATTTCAGACTGCAAACTCGAGATCGGCCTTTTCAGACTATAAGGTTATATCCCATTTGGATTGGTGCGACAAAAATGGAACGGCTCAGGTGACCGACATAGTCCTAACCATCTCGAATTGGCACTTCAATCGGGACACGCTGAAAGAAGCAGTCGGGCCAACCTGCAAAATGGAAAATGTCATGGTTACCTTGAAGCTTTCTTCGTCCGTCTTTGAGCCTTCGACAACGCCAACGGGAGGCGTGACGGCCGAAGATGGCGAAGCGCAGCCTGCAGGAGCGGAAAAAGACGAAATTGGCAGCATCGGAGAAAAAGCGTACACGAGCTCGGACGGCGACGTTTTTTACTTTGACAAAAACGGATGCATCATTCCCTTTGTAGCATTCAATCAGCTGCTAGACAGCGACCAGCTTGAATCCTACCTCGCTGCTTTGAAGAAAAAATTTGAAGCAAAGCCTTCATTTCTGAGAGGCCCCTCAACTCCGACGGGAAGCGAAAACGATGAGGAAGATCTAGAAAGTGTTCGAAAAAAAAGACTGGAAAAAAAAAGGAAGCTGGCCATGCTTTACTCGAAAAACAAAAAGAATATTGAATATGTCGACGAAGACGGTAACGACGACGGAGACGACGACGACGACGGAGACGACGGAGACGAAAATCAACGAAACTCCAACGATTATCCCAACATGTCAGGCTCAGGCTCCCAAATTCCCCCATTGTTTGAGGATCCTGAAGACACCGGTGTCTCTACAACCAAAGCCACTAGAAAAAGACCAGGAAAAAAATGATGGGTGATCCGGCACTGAGAAAAGTCAAGTACGGGGCCATCCTCGTACTTGGAAGGTAGAGAGATAAAAATAACATCAGCTCCAACGATCTCTTTACAACTTTTTTACTTTTTTATGCACTCAAACTCGCACATTTTCATTTTTAAATGCACCTTCTTGCACACAAAAAAGACATAAAAAAACATTTTTTCAAGATTAGAATTGTCGCGTTTTGTGTAAAACTGCTTTATTTAAGATATTGACATCTGCCCAAGCCATCATCATTCTATTTTATTTTATTTATCGTTCGAATCATCTTCTCACGGAACACACGCATATAACTCTCTCAGTAACTTCTTGACCAAAAACCATCTCGGTCAAAATTAACGGCCTAATGTATAGTATGTTAGTTTTAAGGATTTTTTAAAAATTTCTAAGCACTAATTGCACTTTCAAATGCGCGAGAGAATAATTTTTAAAAAGAAGAAAAAAATGTTAATTTATTTGAGTGCATAAAAATAAAAAAGTATTTTTTAAAAAATGAATGATTTATTTTTATTTCTCTCTGCAATTAATTGCAGAGCTGGAACGGGGAAATCTACGCTTGTCAAAAAAATTGTGGAAAAATCTTGTTGCAATAAAAGTAAAAAATGCGGTTACAAATTGTACCTGATAAACGTTGACGCAAAAGACAGTTCCAAATACAAAAAAAGTTTTCCGAACGTAAAAAATATAACTTTCAGTCAACTAGAAAAAGCTGAAAAAAAATCGTGCATTGTTGTCGAAGACATAATTCACATAACAAAAAGGGATGAACAGCAATTGAGAATAGCAATTAATTATCAGGCTCATCACAAGACCCAAAAGATTATTTGCGCTAGTCACGCGATATACAAAACGCAAGTTTACTCTCTCTTAGGTTTTTTTAACTTTATCATTTTCACAAGCTCTATTGCAAATGTTCCAACCCTTAGAAACGTTTTCAATTATTTTAAAGTAAGCAAAAGCGAAATTGAAAAATGGATAGAGCTTTTCAAATCTGTGGGACAGGGAAAATTAGACGTGTATTTTTATTTCGACTGCGAAAAAATGGCATTTTGTTATTCAAAAAAATCTCTTTTTCAATTTAGAAAAACCTTGGCTACAGTAGGGGGAAGTTTTGATTCGGGAAATTTTGAAAAATCTAAAAGCGAAGTAATACATTTTCAAAAAATATTTAGTCAGTTTGTTGAAAATCTACCGCTAAAAAATGAGGCAAATTCGGTTTTTTATATAATATCAAATTGTCTCGATCCTAGGTACATTAGAAAACAAGATTTGTCAATTACTTTCATGTCAAAAACGGGGGAAAAAAAACACGTTTCGTTGATCGACTACGTAATTTCCCTTCTCACTCCCGATGCCATTGTCAGACCCCCCCTAATTGCCATTCACCGTTTCGTTGGAAAATTTTGTAACGTTCCCGATTTTTTCGTCAAAAATAAAAGCTTTGAAAAATAATCTCTCGTATTTTTTTCTTCACTCAGTTTGTTTTCCGCGCTAATTAGATAAGCAACAAGAAATTTTTGTTTTTCAAAACAAAGTGTGTGCAAAGAAAAGATGGCAAGCGAAGCCAAGAAAATTCGAATTTTTGAAGCCGACTCGTTAACGCGAGAGGAAAAAATATACGCCGCAAAACTTAAAAAAAGTTACAAATTTACGTCGCAAACTCCAAGATATAAATTTTACTTTCTTAGACAGTTCATCTTTGGTGTTGGAATTATTAATTTGCTGCTGGGAAAATGCGAACTGCTAGCAATTTCAATGATTCTCTCTTTTTTAAATTCAAAAGAATTTGTCAAGCTTGCCGCCTGCGCAGATCCGACCCTTCTCAAGTTTTTTTGGTACGAAAATTCAAAAGTGTTTGAAAAATTTAAAAGAGAAAATTCTCTTTTGAGTCAATTCAGCTTTTACTTCCCGTCACAAAAAAGACTTTTGAGCTTACAAAATGGACGAGATCTGCTGAGAGAATACTATGTGTTTAGAAAACCAAAGCTCGACTGGAAAATTGACATTTATCCAAATGTGTACGTTAGCTGTCTGAGCTTTAATCCCGTTCATCCTATTTTGGCCTTTATAGAATGCGGAGATATAAATGTCATCGCATACGGAGGACAAGAGAGAAAACAAAAAGGACAAATTATGTATGCTACAAGAAGAATGGGCGAAAGTAGATATTACGGAATAAACTGGTCCCCCTCTGGAGAATATCTTCTCGCTCTTAGAGGCAAAGAAACAACAACAATATCTTTTCTTTGGTACGACGCGAAAGAATTCTCGATCTCGGAAGTTTCAACTTTTCCTTACGAAAATTTCGAAATGTGTAGCGGTCTAAACACAAAGCATCTTTGGGTAGACGAATCGACAGTCATGTTTGCTTCGGCTCAAAGATACGTTATGTCAATTATAAAAATAAACGGAAAAGAAAGAGAAATGAATTTTAATCATGTGAATTTGGGAAAAACAATGATAAACCTTGACGCGGCAGTGACAGACAGAACGTTCAAACACATTGTCTCAAATTTTTTCGTTCTTCCAAACCCAAATTCAAATTTTTTTTACTTTGTCGTTTTGTGTGCAAAACCGGGACACCAACATCACAGGATCATTTACGTTGACAAGATAACTTTGGAGATTGTAAAATGGGTTAATCTCCCGGGAGAAACGGTGGAAATTTCAGTGTCGTCCGAGCGGTTCTACATTATCGTGCAAGAGAGAAAAGAAGAGTCTTACATGCACAATCAACCGTTTCTATTTTCTGTCATAACAGATTTAGTTACGGATTTTTCGGAATGCACTTTTTCGGAAGCTTGGAAGGGAAAATCTACCGCACCGCACACGAATATGGCCAATGTAAAAATTATAGTCTGCGACGAAAACAGTGTCGCAAACTTTCATCAAAGATGTAATCCAGGACACAAACTAGGATACGTATATTACAACTTGACTCACGACTCTAATAAAGTTTACAGCAAAATCAAGGAAACTCTCTTTGAAGTTTCTTCCTCAAACAGCCTGTACGTAACAAATGACTATTTGTATTACACGAAAGACAGTTCGAGAGAAACGCAAGTTTACGGGCTACATCACGAATTCAAGTATCACGTCAAAGAAACTTGGTTTCACCCGTCCATTCCAATCTTTTTCCAAAAATTTGATCCTTACAAACACATCTTTTATCTCAACGAAAAACTAGCGAGTGAAGAAGAAAAGATGAAATTTAAAAACGCAAAATATTTCGAGTACAAATCAAAGTCCTATTTTTCTTTGACTGGCCCCACTCACGCTAATTAATAGATCAAAAGAAAAATAACATGAATATTCGCTCAAAGAAATAAAACACTTTTGCCGCCTGCACATTATGAATAAATTATTGAGATCATTCGTCGGTGAACTCTCAAATTAAAAAGACAGTTTTTTCACAATAGAAATCTTAAAAATGACGTTGGTCGCTAATCTCACGTGCCTCATAAGTTTGTTCTCAAATTTGGAAAATGTCGAAAAATATAATTTGTGCGAGGGAGGTCTCTGCCTGTGCAGAGACAATTTTGAGCCCCAATGCGTGACGGAAGAAATCATAAAAGCCTTCTGTCTTCCGGTAAGTTCTCAATCAAATATTTATCAAATTAGAGTCTCAATTAACGATAATTAATCGAAAACAGCTTAAAACAATTTGTGAAGCGGAACATCCCGTTTGTAATTTGGTCAAAAATAATGATGAATTGTAATTTGTTTTCGCTCAATCAAAATCACACGTCAAGAGTGATTTTTTTAATTACGGTATAATAAGTGGGTTTCTGAAACGGAAAGTAAACATGTCATCGTCAATCAACGTCCGTAAAAATTCCCGTGTGACAATTTTACCATCCTTCTTTTTTCGCTCTTAGGAGGTGAAGTCGGCACTCGACGATCTCGAGCTTCCGAGAACGAGCGAATCCCGAGAAGAAGAAGTAAATCACAATTTGGCCTACGGACTTATCGGCTCAACGATAATTCTTTTGGCCATTGGTTTCGCCTTCCTCCTAGTACGACACGTCCTACACAAGAGAGATATGAATGTAATTTTTTAATACTAATTTGTAAAAATAGTTTTTTTTTCAAAATATTTTTGTAACCTAAATAATTTCTCTCGAACTTTACAGCTTCGCTTTGATCGACACCGCGCACGTGCTCACGATGACGCGGAAAATTTTAAACGAGATCTTCTCAGAGAGTAAGGCGCCCCGTTTAAGTCAAAATAATGATTAAATGCGTAAATTGCTATTCTATCGATTAAATCGATCGCCAACCCGAAACCAATTAATTTTTCGATTAAAAATGTAATTACCTCTCTCACCATTTTCTTAAATATATTTTTAAAATATTTTTTTAGACTTGAAGCTCATCCAGGGGTTAAAAATTTAGAGACTCGGCTCAAGAGAGGACCGTCTACTTCTGCAGCGGCCGACGCGGCAGCCACTTTAAACAACCCACCTTCCTATCCGCCCCCGCCTCCTCCCCAAAACGACTTTGTGGAAATAGAACTGGTTTTTTTTAAATATAAAAATACTAAAGCGGTGCAAAATTATATTAAACTTTCAAAAAAAGCTAAATCTATTTTGCTACGCTCATGTATGTTTATATACGAAATTTGTTAAAAAAACAGACACCCATGCAGCAAAGAACGCTACCCCGCGTACCCATCATCTTAGAAGAGGACGTCTCTTCAGACATGGTACGATCAATCTAACTAGGCTCGAGCTCAATCTTGAAATTCTATCTTTTCGCCATATTGTTTTCGTAAAAACAACCCTTTTTCTTTTTCTTCATTTTTTCCAGACAACAAGTCTATTATAAGGAAAAAGGTGATCTAATATTCTTATCTAATTTTCATACATTTAAAAATAACGATATTCTTTTCTTTCACTTACTAATAAAATATTTTTGTCACTCTGCAAACACTTAATTTGTTCTACATATATTTTGCAGAAATGATGGAAATTGAGCAAATACTCGCCATGGCCAGTCAACCGCAACTCAGATGGAGTAGACGAAACAAGATAATGGAACTTCTCAGAACAAAAATTGAAAAAAATAAAAAAATTATTGAGCAGCTCGAACAAGC
>JAIXOW010000293.1 GCA_027486615.1 Oxalobacteraceae bacterium
CAACATAAGCAGCAAAAGATTTTTTTCTATGTGGGACAAAAATCCATGGTAAATGAAAAGCACGGTCTACTTTTGCTAATTTTAAAAATGCAGACTCATCTGTATCTTTGATTTTTCTAAGAAGTAAAGTGGTGCCAGTTCTTGTAGCGATTTTCATGGGAGAGCAAGGTGCCTTAATGTATGGTTAAGGGATATAGCGTCGTAAAAGTGCTGACAAATTGCTTGAATGTTATTCTATCTGCGCTATTGATTTGCTTAGAGATTTTAAAATAAGGTTCTCAAGTTTTTTCAGGAAATTGTAATCATAAAGCGAGATGATGTGTGGCGGATTTAAGTTTGTAAGAAATGTTTTTGGACTTAAATTTAATTAATGAAATAACAAGGTTTTAAACTTGTTTTATGACGTACTAAATCAGCCAGGCTGGCGGTGCTATTAGGTGCTGTATAGCTGGACAATATAGTCAACGATTTCTCATTATTCTCATTGTTGTTAACGCCTTTAATCTAGGTATTGAAGTTAATCATGAACTCATGCAGGTAATCGGTAATGAATTATTCTAGCTAGATCATGCTGTAGAATTAGATAGTCATATTAGTATTTAGAGTGAAATTTTATCGTTCTCATTCCCCACTGATTGGAAATTTTTATGCGTAAAGTCCTTATTGCAATCCTTGGTTTAGTTGTGCTGATAGCTTTGATTTTCTCAGCCTATACGTGGATAGCTTTATCTTGGTCTTATTCCACTGGTGAGCGTGCGGGATTAATGCAAAAAATTTCTCGTAAAGGTTGGCTGTGTAAAACGTGGGAAGGCGAGCTCTTGTTAACCAGCATGCCAGGTGCCATACCAGAGAAATTTGAATTTACAGTGCGTGATGATGAATTAGCGAATCAGCTCGTTGAACACACGGGACAACGATTGGTATTAACCTATGCGCAGCATAAGGGTGTGCCCAGTTCTTGTTTTGGGGATACTGAATACTTTGTTGAGAAAATATCTGTGTTTAAAGAAAATCAAAACTAATTAAGACTAATCATAATCAGCCCGCAGCGGCTGATTTTTTTTATACTTTATCGTGAAATTGAGAGAGGCATGAAGGATTCACATTATGTATATGTGATCGAACTCGATCGCGATGTTTTATACGAACATAAATTCAAAAAAGCGAATCCTGATTATGTGCAAGGTAAGCCTTGTGTTTATGTAGGCATGACAGGTTTAGATCCTGATCAGCGTTTTGATAATCACAAAGCAGGATATAAATCGAATAAATTTGCTCAGCAATATGGATTGCGCTTAATGACAGAATTATTCGAGCATCTCAATCCTATGCCTTATGGCGATGCACAATATATGGAAGTTGATCTAGCCATTCGATTACGCGAAGCTGGTTATGGTGTCTGGCAAGCTTGAGTTGCTAACCCTTTATTAGCAAAGTCAGAGTTAGTTGCCTGTTTAATGCATGGTGCTTTGTTTTTTATAAATCAATACAGGCTGTTGACTATTGGAGAGCACTTTTTGTGTTTCTCCACCTAGTAATTGTGTTTTATCACCGCGCCATCCATGTGAAGCCATGAAGATCAAGTCGCAATGATGCTCATCTGCGGTTTTAATAATCGCTCTAAAGGGATCTAAATCTTTTATGATGAAACATTCGACTGAGACGTCAGCAACGATGCCTGCATTGCTAATGAAATCTAAATAACGATCTGCAAATTTTTCAAATAAAGTGTGTCGTAGTTTTATCCAATCGGGGTCTCGGTGCAGCCATGCTTCTAACAAGTCGGGATGTTCAAGCGGAATAGCATGCATGCCGGTGACTTTTGCGCCGATTGCTTTTGCAAAGCTCATGCCACTGATGATGGCTTGTTCAGACAGTGTTGAGCCATCTGTGGGCATTAAAATATGCGTATACATGGTCGTGCTCCGCGGTTTGAATCAAGCTGACAGCTATCTTTCTTAAGGATGGTTCATCTGCTTGGTTGACGCTATGACGTAAGTAAAGCTTAGTGCGTGTAGACTTTGCTTGTGCATCACGAAGTAGGCTGATATCCCTGAATTGGCTGAACAATCATCTGCACAATCACCTGCACAACGGCATGACTAAGCCTTTCATGAGCGTTACAAGGTATAGTTAGTCTGCAAAATTTTTTGATGCTCGTCCCTGACGGCATGCTTTATTAATTTCTGGTTTTTATGTCAGCTTCACCACCTCTTCATTTTTTAATGCGTTGGCCATTGTCTGCACTTATTGCATGGACAGTGACATGGGCTTTATTTCTACTGGTGTTGGCACCACGGTTGCCGCTCTTGCTTGCAGTGGCGCTCGCGACTGCTGCCGGTGTATTGGGCAGTGTGATGGCAGGCACATTTTGGCGACGCTTAGCAATTGCAGCGGGTTTTCCGCTTTCCTTACTGCTCTCCGGATCTATCCATTTACCTGGTTGGGCGTGGTTATGTCCCTTGCTCTTAATTCTATTGATCTACCCCATGAATGCATGGCGTGATGCGCCACTTTTTCCTACTCCTGCTGATGCATTGCGCGCCTTAGAACAACACGCGCCACTGGCCGCTAATGCTCGTATTTTGGATGCAGGTTGTGGCTTAGGGCATGGATTGTATGCGCTGCGACTTGCTTATCCTAAGGCGCAGTTAGAGGGCATAGAGTGGAGTTGGCCTTTGCGTTTACTCGCAGCTGTGCGCTGTCCATGGGCATCAATACGGCAAGGCGATATTTGGAAAGCAGACTGGCATGCTTACGATATGGTGTATTTATTTCAAAGGCCAGAAAGCATGCCACGAGCAGTAGCTAAAGCACGTGCCGAATTAAAGCCAGGTGCGTGGTTAGTGAGTTTGGAATTTATGGCTGAAGAGTTACAGCACCAAGCGAGTGTACAAACAGTAGAGGGAAAGCCGGTGTGGTTATATCAAGCACCGTTTTTATTCGCAGAGCATAAAACTAAATCAAGCAAGCAAATTCAAAAAACAAAAAATAATAAATAGTCTTTATACATAAGCGCCGGCGTATGTCACGATTTGACCGCCGGTGCCTATTTTGAAGCGAGAGATACCCGCCAGAGTACGAGTGTTAATACCACCAAGATCCAGTGTGTGAATTCCTAGTGTGCGTAATTCTTGAAACGCACGCCACATCAATAAATTATGCGCATGCTTAGCGCGGCCTTCAGCATTCGTCCAACCTATATGATAAGTCGCAGTTGATCCGTGTAATAAAAACAGCATGGCTGCAATACGATTATTTTCTGTATGCTGTTGAGGAAGATTATCGAGTTGTGCATACATCATCAAGAGTGTAGTAGATGGATCAGCTCGCGCTGCGTGGTAATGCTGAATAAAATGAGGCGGTAGACCATGAAATTTTTTTTCAATTCGCTGAGAGCTCTCTGCTTCAAATAACCACTGTAATTCTGTATCCGCACCTGATACCTGCACAATGATTTTTTTATCTCGTTCGCCTGCTGCCAGACGATTGCGCCAACGTCCTTCACAAGCAGCGCGTAGTTGCGCATTTGTTTGTGTAAGATCGACAAGTACTGTGGAGTAGCCAGTCATGACTCGTGTTAATCCAACTAGGCTAGGATGATTGGGTTCTTTCAGTGAAGGAGAAAAAATAAGCCAACGCGGCTTGGGTAGCGGGCAGCTACGTTTCAGTTCGCGATAAATTTCTTGTTGTTCTTCTGCTGATACTTCAGTTAACCATACTGGACCTCGTGTACATAGTGCGACGCCAAGTAAGCCGATATAACGACGACAAATAAACTGCGCTAAGGCGATTGTTTTACCTTCTTTAATCACTTGCGCACGATGACAATCTAGTCCCATAGCCTGAAAACTTGCGCCATAAGCCCAGTCTTGTTGCAACGCTGTGATGTGCGGTGCTTGCAATTGTTCCCATTCCGACTGTTGGATGGTATTCCAGCGTATCTGCATTACGTTTAAAATTTAAAAATCATTCGTGAGTAAAAGCATAACTCAGCAATTGAGTTGGCAATGCATGCTTCTAGCAGCATGCATTCATAGTTTGCGAAGCTATAATCTATGCATCATTCTAAAGGGTAGAGAAATGTTGCAGCGTTTTTTTAAAGCCAGTCCCATTGTGAAAGTATTGGGTCATGATATTGATAAGCCTAGGCTAACCTTAGCAGGCTGGTGTCTTATCTTTCTTTATCTCGCTTTACCATTCATGTTGATAGGTGCGTTATTTGATTTCTTTATTCAATTAACAACGGGTCATTGCGTGGGTGTCTGGTGTTTATTTAGTTAGCATTTAAATAAATAATTGTTAATTAAATATTAATTGCTGATTAATTAACTGCCGTTCTCGACATCACTATAGAAAAAACTTCCACTTTGTTTCACAATTGCAATACAGTACGCGAGTCTTAACTTCAATTATTAAGACTGGTGTCGATATACAAGTTGATTAGGTGGGTTATGAATCCCATCCACAACACTGAGTGTCAGTGCTCAAGGAGAGGCAAATGCTTTTTTTCGTTGGATTAGCCGTTGTTTTTGGCTGTGTTTTCGGTGGCTTTATTATGGCCGGCGGCAAAATGGCGCCTATTATTAAAGCGGCGCCGGTTGAGGGTTTTATTATTGTGGGTTCAGCGATTGGCGCTCAGCTGATTGGCAATAGTATCGGTATTTTTAAGGGTGCTGTTGGGGGTATGGTGAAATGTATCTCTGGCCCTAAATGGAAGCCTCAGGATTATCTCGATTTGATTCTATTGGTCGGTAAGTTATTGGCCGTGATGAAAAAAGAGGGTGCGGTTGCCCTAGAAGCGCACGTTGAAAATCCTGATTCCAGCGGTATTTTCGGTGAATATCCCAAGCTTGCAAAAGACCACGCAATTGTCGGTATGATTTGTGACACCTTGCGTTTAGTGGTGATTGCACAGGGTAATCTCGATGCTGATGCTGTAGGCGATGTCTTAGATAATGCCATCAAGACCCATCATCATGATGAATTAAAAACCCAAGGTACTTTAGCTTCAATTGCAGGTGCGTTGCCTGCGCTAGGTATTGTTGCTTGTGTTCTTGGTGTGGTTAAGACCATGGGCGCGATTGATCAACCGCCACCTGTACTGGGTGGACTGATTGGTGGTGCGCTGGTTGGTACCTTCTTGGGGGTTTTCGTGGCTTATGGTGTATTCGATCCTATGGCTAACCGATTAGGTCAAATCATTGACGAAGAAGGCCAAGTTTTCAAAGTGATTAAAGAAATGATTGTAGGTACTTTAAAAGGTAACCCTATTCCTTTAGTCATTGAAGCAGCACGTGCATGTATTAGTCATCATAATCAGCCTTCCTTTGCTGAAGTGTTTGACGGATTACGCGGTAAGTAATTTCAGCTTATCTCGACTGTGGGATTGGATCCGAAGTTGTCATCAGCGCTATAGCGCAATAAGATTTCGGATCTGATTCATGCTCATCATCTACGACGGCGCTTGTCCGTTCTGTTCTAGTTATATCTCTCACTTACGTTTACAGCGTGCAGTTGATCAGATTACGTATCTGAATGCTCGTCATGAAGATGACCGACTACATACTTACATTCAAGCAGGCTATGATTTTGATGAAGGCATGTTAGTGATCATTGATCAGCAAGTTTATGCCGGTGCAGTTGCCATCCATGTGCTTGCATTACACAGTTCTAGCAGCGATATGTTTAATCGCTTAAATCACTGGATTTTTAAACGCGCCGTATTAGCAAAGATACTTTATCCCTGTTTGAAATTTGGTAGGCGATGCGCTTTGATTTTGTTAGGCATACCTTTATTAAAAAAGTCGTAATTCTGTTGAGCAGTAAATAATGGCAGGGAAGGTGCATAGCCAAGCCCAGAAAAAACGATTCAAGCCAAAATGCCAGAATACGAGAAAGTGAAATAAAGCAGCAATACTGCACCACGCGATTGCCCACAGTGGTCCCATTAACGCTAGCGGAAAAGTGCTTTCCCATAAAATAAAAGACCAACAACTCGCTATGGCAAACCACTGTTTTTTATAAATACTATTTTCTTTAAGTGGTCCAAAAATCGCTCCGTTAATAAAAAATGATAGTGCGCGTCCATTGCGCCAATGCGCATCAAATAGTTTCACCGTACCCGAAATAAAATAAGACGATATCGCTTGTATGGTGATGAACCAACAACCTGCGCGATACGCCATCTCTGTACCGACTAGTGGTTGACTTACATGCGTGATGAGTAGGCCGGTTAACACTGCTAAGGTCATAAAATCACTGCCACCATTAAAGGCACCACGCCAACGTATCAAAATAATGACTGTACTGAGAAATAAAAACACACTACTGACACTATTCATTCCAAAAAAAAGTGTTGTCGCTGTTGCCGCACGCAGCATTAAATGCAACTGATGTTGGCGATCTTGATAAATAAAATCAGCCAGTCTTTGCATCCATAAGGGGCTGTGCAATAACTCTTTGCGCTGTATGCTCCATGCCCAAATACCGCTTTCACGTAAGGCAGGTTGAATACGAAAAAATTCCAGGGTTTGAATCAGTACACTAATTGCACATAAACATTCAACGCTACGTATTGCTAAGTAAAGAGTTGACATACATCACCAAGCAATAGCGGGAGAAGTCAGTACAGTGGCATCTTCATGCTTGCCTGTGGGCGGTGCCATTAACGTCAACTGGAATTGATAATGTTGTATAGCGAGTGAGGGATAGTGCTGTTGTAAATAATTACGCGCATGGCGCATAATTAATTGATAGGTCACAAGTTGTTGAACATCTTGTTCCTCATTCAGCACTTGTATATCAGCAGAAAAATGATCAACCAAATTTTGATTTGCCAATGCTAAGTTAATCGCTGGATTATGCAGAAGTTGCAGTAGGCTGCGACGTGCATGTGGAATAGTGGATTGCCAAGGTGACCACGTTTTCTCTGCATTGGAATAACGTACAAATAGCGTGGGCACATGACCCATGCCGTGAAAAAAACGCCAGTTTGGAAAGAAGCATCGCAGTAAGAAAAGCCAAGGTCCAGTGATAACTTGGCTGCGATAAATCAGAGAAAAAAACAAAGCAGCGAAATATAAAACAAGCGCCCAGATGGCGAGGGATGAAAAGTTCATGCGGTATGGCAGAAAAAGTTGCTGATGTACAATATTCTCATAAATAATTAAGATAAGGCATCTTAAGAGCGTCCCAAAATAGCCATGCTCCTCATATGAAGCCCACTTATTTTTCTCGATCTTGCGTCATCTTGTTGAGTCTCGCCTTAGCTGGCTGCGCTAGCGAGTCAGAATTGGCTGCTATTCGCCTTGATACTAGCCATCCGCTTTATAAAAGCGAAGCCTGTCAACAAGCTTTGTCTTCTGTACAAAATCATAAAGATGCTAAATCAGTCAGTACGGTGGCAACACCGGTGTTGGTATTGTTGAGTGGTGGTTTATTGTTACCGGTGGTGGCAGCCAATGCGGGTATGGATACTGTAGATAGGATCGATGCCTCGAATTTAGAAATGCGTTGTGGTGGCAAGGGCAAATCGAAAGAAGAAATTACTGAAAAAGTGTTAGGCGGTGCTGCCTTAGGAATAGCGGGTGGTGCGGTAGGTAAATGATGTTTTTATGTCTAAGCTGGAAAGATTAATTTAATTGTTTGGAGTGTGTGATTTGAAGAAAATAGTTATTGCAATCTTGTTCTTGGTTTCTAATATGGCGTATGCAGAATGGACATCGGTAGGACGTTTTGATAACGGTAATTTTTATATAGATAAACAATCTATGGTCCGCAAAGGGGATCAGCGTGAAATCTGGACTTTGATGGATTATCGCTTTGTGCAGATGGATGGGAATAAAAATGTTTTTCGTTCTTCACGCTCTATGATGCAATTACATTGTGTAGAAAAAAAAGCGCGCATTATTCATATGAGTTTTTTTAGTGGATCTATGTTGCGTGGAAATGAAGTGGGCAAAATGGGAACGCTCAAAGAATGGGAACCTGTGCCTCCTGATACACCGATTTATCGTATCTTAGAAGTGACTTGTGGCCTTTGATATCACGGGTGGTTTGCGTTGGCATGGTCGTGCCTTCATGCGTAGAAAAACGCTGTGGCAACCCACACGTTTAGCGATTGCAGATTGGTTAGCCCAAACAAGTCCCGCAAGTAAGCATTTATTATTAATCGGAGGTAGCGCTGGTTGGATGATGTCTTCCGATTGGTTGCAACGATTTCAACGAATCGATCTGTATGATCTTGATCCCCTTGCAGGATTGTTATTTCGACTTAATCACGGTCGTGCCTTAAGGCTTGCTGGCACTAAGTTGTATTTCCATCGTCGCGATGCAATACAAGATCTAGAAATTTTATTGTCACAACATCCTAGTGCGAGTATTTTTTTCGATAATGTACTAGGTCAACTTCGATTTCGAATTGAAGACGATGAGCAAGCGGAACAATCATTAGAAAAATTTTATCGCCGACTACACAAGCGAGACTGGGGCAGTATTCATGATTTATATTCTGGCCCTGTGAATCAAGAGGTAATGTCTGCTCAGCAGTCAATGCTTTTTCAGGGATTGCAAACAGGGCAGGGACTTAGTTTAGAAGGATTGCAAGGAGCAGCGGCACAATCAACATTGTTACGTGCAGTGAGTGCAAGTGGCAATTGGATGGATCATTTCACTTCTGTAGTTTTCCCAACTGAACTCCCTTTGCATTTCATATCTTGGCAATTCTCATCTAACTATTGTCACTGGTTGCAAGCTGGCTGGGTTAGTACATCGGCATTAAAAAAATAACGCACGCTCTTATTAAAATTAAGTTCTTTATATTCGTTGTTATTTTATAAAGAATCGCATGCACTGATTAAAGCTTGCTGATCTGATGACGATAATCAGATTTGGATACAATTACGCAAAATTCTTGCGCTATTCAACGAATACCTTTTGAGAGCAGTTTGCAATGGCTTGCATGCTGAAACTTTAAAAAGTTTATGGAATTTATTTATAAAAGAGGACGCATATGAAGCGTAAATTAGCTTTGGCACTGATTTGTTCATTGTTTGCCTCACAGGCATGGGCAGTCGGCTCCCATTGGGAATATGAAGGTGAATATGGTCCTACAAAATGGGCGAGTATGGAGCCTAATTTTAAAACTTGTGGCATAGGTAAACGTCAATCACCCATTAACATTGAAACTCGTGATGCGGAAAAAGGCGGATTGCGTCCTATTGTATTTTCTTACATACCAGGACCCGCTGAGATTTTAAATAACGGTCACACCATACAAATTAATTTACCAAATTCAGGTAGCGCACGATTTGATGGTCTGGAATATAAGTTAGTCCAATTCCATTTCCATACCCCGAGTGAAGAAAAAATCGATAGTATGGCTTCACACATGGTGGTGCATTTAGTGCATAAAGCAGGTGATAATAAATTGGCAGTGGTGGGTGTGTTATTTAAATTAGGTAAAGAAAATGCAGCCTTAAAACCTATTTTTGATAATTTGCCACCTAAAGAAACCATGACCAGACCGCTGAATGTCTTTAATCCTGCAGACTTAATTCCTGCGGATCCTATTTATTACGGTTATACCGGTTCATTGACTACACCGCCTTGCAGTGAGGATGTGAAATGGCATGTCATGAAAAAGCCAATAGAAATCTCTTATGCGCAATTAGCGGCATTTAAGAAACTCTACAAAATGAATGCGCGTCCGATTCAACCTTTGAATGGTCGTCGTGTTCAGGTATTGCAGCCCTAAGCGATATTCAAAAAATCCTGAGCAAAGAAAACGCTCTATGCAGTTGTGCATAGAGCGTTTTTTTACATTAAAAAATTTATAAATTGATAATTTTTTATGGATGTATCCATAATCGATAATCGCTACACATATCGTAATGTTATTTTTTTAGTTATTCCTAACTTGGTTTATCACCATTACTGAAAATTCTTCTGCAATTCAATCGCTTAAATGGACATTGTTACGGTAAAACGTTGGATTTATTAAAAACTCTTGTCTATAATTAAAAACATTACAGTGGCTTAATGCATCTCCACTAGTTATAAAAATACCAATATCAATAAGCATAGTTGGATAATAGGCAATCAGAGGAATGCAATGCGCTCACCATTAAAAATTCTGATCACTAGCCGCAAAGGCGGAGTAGGTAAAAGCTCTATCGCTGTTAATCTGGCTGCGTATTTTGCTCGCATAGCAGGCAAGAAAACTTCATTGGTGGATTTTGATTATCAGCGCACTGCCTCGCATTGGGTTGCAGATGCACCTCAAATCGGAATTGATTGCCGCAGTTTTACCATCCCTAATTCCAAAGGTGCAGGTAATGCACTATTAGAAGCTAAAGAAGCCCTAAGAAAAACTTCAGAATCAAGTCAAGTCATTGTTTGTGATTTAGCTTGGGCAGATGTATTGCCCCCAGAATTTTTGTTTGAATTTGATTTGGTTTTAGTGCCTAGTGCTGGGTCGAAAATTGATTTACTGAGTTCATTAGATTTCGTCAGTCGCTTTTCTTACATCTTCAATTCACGCATGCGCAATCCGCCTAAGTTAGCGATTGTTCCAAACAGAGTTACCAGTCTGGATAATTTCAAAGCAACTTACGATACCGTGTTTAATGAAGGCTTTGTTCTGGCTGAGCCCGTTATGCACGTGCCGGAAATAGATGACGTATTTGGTAGTGATTATTTCATTGCCTCTGAAAAGCTAGAAGCTAAAGAAAACTTTTTACAGTTTTGTCGTTCAGTTGAGGAATTAGCAGAAACTGGTTTAAATCCAAAATTGAATGTTAAAGAACTCACTTTCCAACATAAGGTGAGTGGATCTGTGTTAGATCGTTTTCGTGCAATCCGTAATTCTTCACAGACACCGTTATTACGTGAAGCTGTGATAGAAGATTTACCTGCAGTAGCGCAGATGCAGGTTGAAATTCCTTCATTCCTGACAATGCGAGATGCTTGATTATTTGAATTAGTGCATCATCATTGTGAAAAAAAATCCGCATGCATTGTTTAAATGACTGCGGATTTTTTTTAACTATTTCTTTTGAGGCGGACCCTTTTTATCATCAGTAGGTTTAGGTGGTGGTGGTGCTGTCCCGTATAAAAGATTGATACCATCAGGATTACCTTCGGTAATAGATTCTATTAAGGTATCGATCGCACCTGCTACCTCGGTCGAGTCAGCCGCTCCCATCCATTGCGCTCGATTGTTGCGAAGTGCAACTAACTTCTCAGGCGCACAATCAGGTCCATTTTTAGCTAACCACTTGAGCGCTTTTTCTCGTCGCGCTTCAGCGTCTGTGGTTTCCATTCCAATGACACGAAATGCACCAATCGGACAAGGCGTTTTCAATGAAGGTTTTTTGGGTGGAGCTTCCGCGATAGTATCGCCATCCTTACCCGCTTTATCTTTTTTATTCTCTATAGGTTTTTTACTATCGGCAGCTTTTTTAGCAGCATCAGCTTGATCTTGTTTTGGTTCATCCTTTTTAGGCTCTTCTTTCTTCACGTCTGCTTTCACATCCGGCGCTTTTACATCGGCAGCTTTGTTGTCGCTGGGCTTAGCCGCTGCAGCAGGCGTATTTGGAGCTGGTGTTGGATTTACAGCGGGTGCAGCCGCAGCAGGAGGTGTATTTGCAGCCGGTGTTGGATTCGCATTAGGTGCTGTTGCAGGTTTAGTTGCGGCGGCCGGTGCAGGTGTGTTTTGTGCGTGGCTAGTGAGAGGCAGTAGCAGGCTTGTCAACAACAGAGGAGCAATCAGTTTATGTTTCATGATCGGGTATGAACACTGGAAGTAGAAACAAAAAATAGAAACAGTCTTATTGCTTGGCTTGCTGCGCATTCGGATCCTGATACATCAACATAATGCTAATTCGTCGGTTACGAGGATCGGCAGGGTCTTTAGGATTAAAAGGAGCGGTGTCAGCTACCCCTTCGATACGCGCAAATCGATCTTCATTCAATCCACCTGACTCCATCAAGCGTCGGGTTGCTTCTGCACGTTCGCCCGAGAGTGACCAGTTATTTCGTTCTGACCCGGCGAAGGCTAAGCTATCCGTATGACCACGGACTGCAACCTTATTGGGTAAGTTGGCTACGGATTTAGCAACTTCACGTATCAGTGCCTGTGCCTTAGGTGCCATACCTGTGGTGCCCAAGCCAAACATAGAAAAATCTGCTTTATCAATGATTTCAATCCGCAAGCCTTCTTTTTCGCGTATGAATTGCACTTGATCTTTGATTTTTTCGAAGTCCTTATTTTCTGCCATCTTCTCTTTGACTTCTTTTTCTAACTTGTCAAAGTTTTGCTTATCCGTTTCAGCAGAAATTTTTTGTCTTTCCTCTGGTGACATGTCACTGCCATTTTTATTATTTTCGCTATTGACAGCACTGCCCGTATCCGATTTAGTGCCATTCTCCGCGCGCGGTGTTTCACGTTTTAGGAAGGAGGTTTGTTGTCCTGCATAAGGCATACCATCAGGATCAAGCAGAGATTGTCCACCCATGATGCCACCTGAACCAGCTAAATCACTCATTTTCACGGCGCTGTGGGAAGTCGGCTTGAAATACTCAGCAATACTTTTGCGCTGATCTTCATTCGTGGCCGATAACAACCACATGAGTAAGAAGAAGGCCATCATGGCCGTCATCATGTCTGCCAGCGCAATTTTCCAAGCACCACCATGCGCACCGGCATGGTCGCCTTCGACTTTTTTCTTAACAACGATGGGTTCTAGCGGCGGTAGATTATCTGCAGGCACTGCAGGCGCAGCTGCTGCTTCACCCTCTGCTGGTTTAGCGTCTTCGTTTTGATCTTCTGGTTTTTCTTCAGCCATGATGACTTCTCTCACTGCGGGTACCGTGCTTATTAATCGACAGCAGGAGAAGTAAATCAAGACTCGCCATCAGACTTTTACGCACTGTACTATTCTTTATGCAACATAATACCGTAGATGTTTCCACAATGCATATTTTTTGCCCTGAGATTACCCGCCTGTATGACTAGTTTTCAGCCACTTTTAGGATGGTTTTTACCCAAGTTCTGGGTATGCCTTTTTTTTATAGGCCAGACTAACTTGCTGCTTGCCGCGCCAGTCTCGTCAGATACTAATCCTGAAGCAGCCACTGGTTCACAAGCTAAGCAGCTAGTAAGAGCCAAGCATTACATGGCGGCAGCAGCTAATCCACTAGCCACCGAAGCGGGGCGAGCTATTTTGCGTAAAGGCGGAAGTGCAGTTGATGCCGCAATCGCCATGCAATTAGTTTTGGGTTTGGTTGAGCCGCAATCATCCGGTATAGGCGGTGGTGCATTTATGGTGGTATTCAATGCCAAGCAAAAGCAGCTAGAAACCATCGATGGTCGTGAAACCGCTCCCTTAGCCGCCACGCCTGATCGATTCATGCAGGACGGACGCGCTATGCC